>JAEZWL010000043.1 GCA_023420245.1 Bacillota bacterium
TCCGCGAAGAACGCGAAGGTACGTTCCACCAACTACAACAACAAGCAGGTAATGGACGACCTGGAAAAAGCGAGAATCATGGTTAACCAGGATGAACGCATGAAGCTCTACCACAGCTGCGAACAGACCATCCTACAGGATGACGCCATGTTCCTCCCGCTGTTCCAGCAGAACCATATCTTCATTGTCAGCGACCGGGTAAAGGATTTCCATGTCTCCTGGAACGGCTGGTCCAGCATGTCCTATTACGGGGTCAGCTTAGGATAAAATCAGAATTTATAGTCGAATTGACGATACAATCGTAAGTGGACTAACAGAAACCGTCCGGCGGTTTTCGTTAGTCCATTCTTAGGAGGAGGAACTTATGGGAAAATACATAGCCAAGCGGATCCTCATGTCCATACCGGTGCTGCTCGGCGTTATTTTAATTATATTCATCATGCTCAACGTAATCCCGGGCGACCCGGTTACGATCATGATGAGTGAACATATCAAGCCGGATGTAATTGAGAACCTCAGAAAAAGCATGAATCTGGACGACCCGGTTTACATCCGCTTTTTCCGGTATATCGGCAACGCGCTGCACGGCGACCTCGGGGTATCCTACAAAATGAGCCGCCCGGTTAACAGCCTCATTTTTGAAGCCTTCCCCACCACGCTTCTTCTTGCTGTGTGCGCGTCGGTCGTTTCCTGGGTTTTGGGCATCCCGGTCGGTGTAATTTCGGCGGTGAAGAAAAACTCTCTGGTTGACCGCTTTTCCATGGGCTTTGCCCTCTGCGGCGTTTCCATGCCGGTTTTCTTTGTCGGTTTAATCCTCCAATATCTGTTTCAGGGCATCCTTCCTGTTTCCGGCTTCACCAGCTGGAAGCACCTGATTCTGCCCTCCATTGTGCTAGGCTGGAACGCAGCCGGAAGAATTGCCCGGCTCACCCACTCAAGCCTTCTGGGCGTGATGAAAAGCGATTACATCAGAACAGCCCGCGCAAAAGGTCTGGCAGAGCAGCTTGTCGTTTCGCGCCACGCGCTGAAAAACTCTCTGCTCCCCGTAATCACCGTTATGGCGATTCAGGTAGCCGAGCTGTTATCCGGCGCGGTAATCACCGAAACGATATTCGGTATCCCCGGAATCGGGCGCCTTTCGGTTACTGCGATTGAAAACCGTGATATGCCCCTTTTGCAGGGAACGATTATCTTTACCACCATTATTATCATTCTAGGAAATCTGGTCGCGGATATCCTGTACTCCGTAGTCGACCCGAGAATCCGTGTGCAGTAAGGGGGAATCCGATTGAAAGAAATGAAGAAAAATTTGATTGCGGAGCCTCTTTCAGATAAAGCCCCGGAAAGCGCAGATTCCTTTGAAAATGAAAGCATGAAAGCAAAGCTACGCAATATGTGCAGGAGCAATAAGCTTGCCGTGGTAAGCGCCGTGCTTATCCTGCTGTATATTCTGGCCTGTGCCTTTGCGAATTTTGTAGCGCCCTACGATCCGACTAAAATTAATTTGCTGGAACGACTGAAGGGACCGTCCGCCGCGCACTGGTTCGGAACGGACGACTGCGGGCGCGACGTGTTATCCCGCATCCTTTACGGAGGGCGTATCTCCCTTCAGGTCGGTCTGATTCCAACCTTCATCTCGATGGTGATTGGCACCGTTCTCGGTCTCATTTCCGGATTTTTCGGAAAAAAGACGGATTTTCTCATCATGCGGCTAGCGGATGTTGTTCTGGCGTTCCCCTCCCTGCTGCTCGCCATGGTAACGATGTACACGCTTGGCGCAAGCACGCTGAACCTCTTCATCGCGCTGAGCATCATCAGCTGGGCGGGAACCGCGCGCGTTGTCCGCTCCCAGACGTTATCCCTAAAGGAAGAGGAATTCATTGAGGCGGCTCATTCCATGGGCGTAAAAAAGCGGATGATTATGCTTCGCCATATTCTCCCGAACTGCATGCCCACCCTGATTGTTCTGTTCACCCTCAATATCCCCGGCTCCATCCTTTCCGAAGCGAGCCTGAGCTTTCTCGGCGTAGGCGCGCAGCCGCCGGATTCCAGCTGGGGTCTGATGATTTCACAGGGGCAGCAGTATTTCTTCCAAAGTCCGTGGCTGATTATCGCGCCCGGCATGGCAATTTTAATCATCGTACTTGCGTTCAATTTTCTGGGCGACGGTCTGCGTGACGCGATAGACCCTTACAGCAATGAGTGACGGGGGAAATAACATGGAACATTTGACAGAGGATAAAAACATACCTCTCTTAACAATAAACGGAATTACCACCAGCTTTTTCACCAGACGCGGCGTCTTAAACGCGGTGGACAACGTAACGATTGAAGTCCCCAGAGAAAAAACTGTCGGCATCGTCGGGGAATCCGGCTGTGGAAAGAGCATGACGGCAATGTCCGTTATGGGTCTGGTGCAAAGCCCCGGCAGAGTCGTTTCCGGCAGCATCGAGTTCAAGGGCCGCGACCTGCTGAAGCTCCCCAAAAAAGAAATGCGGAAAATAATCGGCAACCAGATCACCATGATCTTTCAGGAGCCGATGACCTCGCTCAACCCGGTCATTACCGTAGGGAAGCAGGTGAAAGAGGCTATTGTGCTCCACTCAAAAATCAGCGACACGCAAGCGAAGAAAAAAGTCATTGAGATTTTCCGGCAGGTCGGGATATCCGACGCGGAAAGCCGTTACAACTCCTACCCACACCAGCTTTCCGGCGGTCTGCGCCAGAGAATCATGATCGGAATGGCGATGGTGTGCAGCCCCAATTTGCTGATTGCGGACGAACCGACTACGGCGCTGGACGTAACGATAGAAGCGCAGATTTTGCAGCTGATGAAAAAGCTGCAGAAGGAAAGCAAAATGTCCATCCTGATGATTACACACAATCTGGGCGTGGTCGCCGAAATCTGTGACTATGTCTACGTGATGTACGCCGGTA
The DNA here is from genome assembly GCA_023420245.1 of Bacillota bacterium. Taxonomy (GTDB): domain Bacteria; phylum Bacillota; class Clostridia; order Oscillospirales; family Acutalibacteraceae; genus DATAML01. The sequence goes on from JAEZWL010000043.1 coordinate 2,938, forward strand.
AGGTGATGGAATACACCGATGTTTACGAGCTCTTGCGCAATACTCTGCATCCATATACGGACGGTCTGATCCGTTCGATTCCGAAAATGGACGCGGCGGGCGACCGTCTTTACAGCATTCGGGGCATGGTACCAAACCTGCTCGATCTTCCGAAAGGGTGCCGGTTCTGCACCCGCTGTGAAAAAGCCAGCGGTCGGTGCTTCGAGGAGGAGCCGGAGCTGGTTGAAGCGGAAAAAGGTCATTATGTGAGATGCTTTCTGTACGACAGCGGGGTGAAAAGCCATGAATGATAAAGTTCTGATCGAAGCAAAAGACCTGGTCAAAAATTATGAGGTGGCGAATTTTTTCGGAAAGAAAGCACAGGGAGTCGTTCACGCGGTTTCCGATGTGACCCTACAGATTTTCGAGGGCGAAACCTTCAGCCTCGTCGGAGAATCGGGTTGCGGAAAAAGCACGCTCGGCAGGCTTCTGCTGAATCTGATTCCCCCAACCTCCGGTTCCGTCCTCTTTGAGGGAACCGACATTACAAAGCTCAAACCGGGCGAGCTTCGCGAAATGCGGAAAAAAATGCAGATTATTTTTCAGGACCCCTACGCTTCCCTGAACCCGAGAATGAAGGTATTTGATATTATCGCGGAGCCTTTAATTACCCATAAAGTATTCCGGACAAAAACCGAGCTGGAGGCAAGGGTGCGCGAATTGATGGATACCGTCGGAATCCGCCCGGAGGCGGCGGGACGCTATCCGCACCAGTTCAGCGGCGGTCAGCGCCAGCGCATCGGCATTGCCCGTGCTATTGCCCTGAACCCCAAATTCATCGTCTGCGATGAGCCGGTTTCCGCTCTGGACGTTTCTATTCAGTCGCAGATTCTAAACCTGCTGCGCGATTTGCAGCAGCAAAAGGGTCTGACCTACCTCTTTATTTCCCACGATCTCGGCGTCGTCCGGTACATCTCCAGCCGTGTCTGCGTAATGTTTCTTGGAAAGGTTTGCGAAATCGGCACTTCTGCGGAAATATACGGAAATCCGCTGCATCCCTACACCAAATTTTTGATAGACGCCGTACCCCAGCTAGACCCGGAAACGCGAAACAAGGAAAAAACGCTTCTAGCCGGAGAAATCCCCAGTCCGGTCAACCCGCCTTCCGGCTGCCGTTTCCACACAAGATGCCCATTTGCCTGCAAGCAGTGTGCCCAAAGTGAACCGGAGCTGAAGAAAATTGAAGGCAGACTGGTCGCCTGCCATTTCCCCGGCAAATTCACCGTATCGAAAATACAATGAAATGTTTAAGGGAACTGCTGTGGAAAACAGCGGTTCCCTTTTCAATTCGGATTTTTTCTCGTTGAATAAATTGAAAAGCCTCCTTATATTTGCGGGTATATTTTTCGTGCTTCAAGGCGGATAGCAAAGCCAGCCTGCCGCCTTGCGACCAACGCAGCTGCACAAGAAATATTCTGTTAAGACTGAGAGGTTTTGGCGTTATTGACTATATTTGCTTTATTGCTTGTTTTTGCTTGTCCGATATGATAGTATAATTAGAAAATTGGTTATTGAGGAGAGACGAACATGGCGTTTTATTTTGAAGAACCGTCGCATACGTTTGGAGAGTATTTACTGGTGCCCGGATATTCCTCCGCGCAGTGTATTCCCGCGAATGTGAGCTTGAGAACTCCGGTGGTCAAGTTTAAAAAGGGAGAACAATCAGAAATCATGATGAACATTCCGCTGGTATCGGCGATCATGCAGTCCGTTTCGGATGATAAAATGGCGATCGCACTGGCAAAGGAAGGCGTAATTTCTTTTATTTACGGCTCACAGTCCATTGAGAACGAGGTTGCGATGGTAGCTCGCGTAAAAAGCTATAAGGCCGGCTTTGTAACGAGCGATTCCAATATTTCTCCCGAGAAAACGCTGGCGGATATTTTGGCGTTGAAAGAAAGAACCGGTCATTCCACCGTGGCGGTAACCAGTGACGGAACCGCAAACGGCAAGCTGCTTGGAATCGTAACCAGCAGGGATTACCGCGTCAGCAGAATGTCTTCCGATACCAAAGTATCCGAATTTATGACAAAATTCGAGGACCTCATCTGCGCGGACGAAACGACAACCCTCAAGGAAGCGAACGATATTATCTGGGAGCATAAGCTCAATTCCCTGCCGCTGATCGACAAGGAGCAGAGGCTCAAATATATGGTGTTCCGCAAGGACTACGCTTCCCACAAGGAAAACGCCAGCGAGCTGCTCGACAGCTCCAAGAGATATATCGTCGGCGCGGGCATCAACACAAGGGATTACGCCGAGCGCGTGCCGGCGCTGCTGGAGGCGGGAGCAGACGTGCTCTGCATCGATTCTTCGGAGGGCTTCTCTGAGTGGCAGAAGCTCACTTTGGAATATGTCCACGGCAAATACGGCGATCAGGTGAAGGTCGGAGCCGGAAATGTTGTTGACAAAGAAGGCTTCCTATTTCTGGCAAAGGCCGGAGCGGACTTCGTAAAGGTAGGAATCGGCGGCGGCTCCATCTGCATTACCCGTGAGCAAAAGGGCATCGGCCGCGGACAGGCCACCGCGCTGATTGAAGTGGCAAAGGCACGCGACGAGTATTTTGAGGAAACGGGCGTCTATATTCCGGTCTGCTCCGACGGCGGCATCGTTTACGATTATCATCTGACCCTTGCCCTTGCGATGGGCGCAGACTTCATTATGCTGGGCCGGTATTTCTCCCGCTTTGATGAAAGCCCAACCAACAAGGTTAACGTAAATGGAAGCTACATGAAGGAGTACTGGGGCGAGGGCTCCAACCGTGCGCGCAACTGGCAGCGCTATGATCTGGGCGGCGAAGGAAAGCTCTCGTTTGAAGAAGGAGTAGACTCCTATGTTCCCTACGCCGGCAGCCTCAAGGACAATGTAACCCTCTCCTTGAGCAAGGTTCGCTCCACGATGTGCAACTGCGGCGTTCTCTCCATTCCGGAGCTTCAGAAAAGGGCGAAGATTTCGCTTGTCTCCTCAACCAGCATCGTAGAGGGCGGCTACCACGATGTTGTTCTGAAGGAAAAGAACCTGACCAACTACCCCAAATAGTAATTAATTTTCAATTCCTTGAAAAGCATCCTTGTTTACGAGGATGCTTTTTTGTGATGCAGGAAGGTTGACCGGGCTGCCACCCGGCACTCTTACGCTTGTGACAATATTTCTCTACTCCCTACTTCCCCGCACAGAAAGCAGGCGATTTTATTCTGTAGGAACATAATCGTGATCGACCGTGATCACCGCGTAGTAGGTCGGATCCAATTCATGGATTTTACACTCGAGCAGCGCGCTGAGCCGGTCGTCCGCCATTTCGAAATCAAAGGATACACAAACGTCAAAAATGAGGTTGGAGTGAGTCGTACCCCAAACAACACGGAAATCGTGCATCGTTATTTTAGGGGAAATTTCCTTAATGAACCCTTCCACCTGACCCTTCAGCTCATTGGTACGGGGGTCGTCAGTGACAATCGGGTCCAGATGGATGACCAGATGAATTCCTTTTTCCCGAAGAAAGTCACGTTCAATATTATCAATGATATCGTGGCTCACCATAATATCCTGCCCCGCAGATACCTCACAGTGTACGGAGGCAAAGCACCGCGAGGGACCGTAGCTGTGGACGTTCAGGTCATGGATTCCCAATATCCCGTCATAGCTGATGATCTTTTGGTAAATTTCATCCACCAGTTCTTTCGACGGCGCCATGCCAAGCAGCGGATTGCTGGTGGCGATAATCAGCTTTACACCGGAAACCATAATAAACAGGGCAACCACCAGACCCATATAGCCATCCAGATTAAACCCGGTCAGCCTGGTGATGATCGTTCCAAGCAAAATAGCGGAGGGAGCAAAGACGTCGTTGCGGCTGTCGGCGGCAGTTGCCGCAATTGCTGTGGAACCGATTAAGCCGCCTACCTTTTTATAAAACAGCGCCTGCCATATTTTAAGCAAAATGGCGATCAGTAAAACCGCAATAGAGATATAACTGAACTCAGCGGCCTCCGGGTGCATCACTTTGGCAAACGAGGTCTGCGCGAGCTGAAAGCCGAGCATGAGAATCGAGAGCGATACGATCAGCCCGGATAAATATTCAATGCGCGCATGACCGTAGGGGTGCTCCGCATCGGCGGGCTTTCCGGCGAGCTTAAAGCCAACCAGCGTTACAACAGACGAGGCGGAATCCGAAAGGTTGTTGACCGCGTCCGCCGTAATCGCAATACTGTGGAAAATGAGTCCGGCGGCAATCTTGATCACAAAAAGCAAAAGATTTGTGCAAATACCGACCAGACCGGAGAACTTACCGTAGCTTTCCCGAACCGCGGTGTTCTCTTTATTTTTAAAGTCTTTAACAAACACACGAATCAATAAATCCGTCATATTCACACCTCGAAAAGGCTGCCCCCATGGCAGTCAATTGCAACAAAGAGCGGAAAGCTCTCAATTTGCAGTTCTTTTACAGATTCGCAGCCCAAATCCTCAAAGGCGATCACCTTTAAGGACCGAACGCATTTCGCGGCGAGCGCGCCCGCACCGCCGATGGCGCAGAGGTAAACCGCCTGATTCCGGCGGATGGCGTCGACGACCTCGGGTGAACGTCCGCCCTTTCCGATCATGCATTTCAGTCCCAGATCAAGGAGCCGCGGCGCAAACACATCCATTCTCGATGAGGTTGTCGGTCCGCAGGAACCAATCGGGAGATGCTCGGGCGACGGGGTTGGTCCGGCATAATAAACGGACGCGTTTTTAATTTCAAAAGGGAGCCTCTCGCCGCTGTCCAGCATCGCAAACAGCCGTTTGTGCGCCGCGTCGCGCGCGGTGTAAATGGTTCCGCTTAACCGGATTTTATCGCCCGCGTTCAGGCTTTTGGCTGCTTCGGCTATCTCTTGCGTATTGATCGTTAATTCCATGCCATCCTCCGGATTATCAGAATAGGGAACTGCATCGCAGTTCCCTATCAATTTAGTATTTCTATCATACCACAATTTATGGTAAGATTCAAAACATATTTTTCTTCTGTAAGATAAAATAAGCAACGCCCATGCATGCCGCCGAAATCGCTACGGGGAACCAGAACACCGGGAACGGCGCACCGGTCACGTTCATGCCGTACATACTGGAAATAACCGTAGGGATGGAAATCAAAAGCGTAATGGAGGCCAAAACCTTCATGACCATATTCAGATTATTGGAAATAACCGAAGCAAAAGCGTCCATTGTGCCGGAAAGGATATTCAGGTGAATATTTGACATTTCTATCGCCTGCTTAACCTCAATCAGCACATCCTCCAAAAGGTCCTGATCTTCCTCATAGAGCTTAATCACAC
>JAEZWL010000045.1 GCA_023420245.1 Bacillota bacterium
CCTTCTGGGTGGGTTCTTCGGTGAGATGGAGGATGACCGGGAAACAGTGCGCTGTAGCTGCTGCGGTTCCAGCTTTGACGATATCGCGAGAACCGGAAGGGTAGGCTGCGCGCAATGCTACCAGACGTTTTATAACCGTTTGATGCCGCTGATTTTGAAGATTCACGGCAATACCAGACATCGCGGAAAAATACCCGGAGGCGACCAGCTGCAGCCGATCCCCCAGAGCAGGCTGAGCTTGATGCGGCGTGAGCTGCGCAATGCGATCAATACGGAAAATTTTGAACATGCCGCGGATTTGCGCGACCGGATTCGGGAACTGGAAAAGGGGGAGGAACATGATAAAATGGTATGAAAAGTGTGGACCGGAAAGTGATGTGGTAATCAGCACCCGAATTCGCCTGGCAAGGAACCTGACAGATATCCCCTTCCCCGCAAAAATGAGCCGATTGGAAAAGAAACAGCTGATTCAAAGAGTGCAGGAAGCGGCAGCGACGGTTGAAACGACGGAATTTCACTTTGTTGATATGGAGGAAGCTTCAAAAGCGGAAGCGGTATCCATGGTGGAGCGGCATCTTGCAAGCCCTGAGTTTATTTCGGAGTATGACGGAAGGACCATTTTGGTTACAGAAGACGAAACAGAAAGCATGATGCTCAACTCTGAGAATCACCTTTCCCTACAGGCGCTGAAGGAAGGGATGAGCCTGGAGGAGGCTTACCAGGCGGCAGACCGCCTTGATACCATTTTGGATAAGGTTCTGCATTTTGCTTTTCATGAAAGCCTCGGCTATCTGACGCAAAGCCCGGTTGACCTCGGTACAGGAATGCGCGCTTCCCTGATGCTTCACCTTCCGGCTTTAAAGGAGGGGGGCGGAATCGCACGAACCTCAACAAGCCTTTCCAAGCTTGGCTTGGCTCTGCGGGGAATCTACGGTTCCGGTACGGATTCCATAGGCGCTCTCTACCAGCTTTCCAACCAGGTGACGCTCGGGCTGTCTGAGCAGGAAGCAATCACCAATTTGAAAAGCATGGCAATACAGCTTATTCAGCAGGAACGCATCGCGCGCAAAGAATTGGCGGAGAATTTCGATGTTCAGGATACTGTCAGCCGTTCCATGGGGATATTGCGATCCGCAAAAATCATGTCTATTGATGAGTTTATGAAGCTGATCTCAAATGTGCGTTTGGGTGTTTCAGTCGGGCTTATTCAAACCATCGGCTACGATTTAATTAACCGTATGATTGTGGAGGCGCAGCCGGCAACCCTGATGCTTCAAAACGGAAAAAAACTGACGAAAAATGAAAGGCAAATATTTCGGGCACAAATGATTCGCGACCTTCTCAAAAGTTATAATGAAAAGGCAGATGATTGTTTTGACGGATCTGAAACAACGCAATGATGATTTGGCGGCAGCGCTTTACGCCTCCATCGCGGAGCATGTTCCCCACAAAAATTCACTGATCGAAGAGGTAACACAATTAACAAGCCGTATTTCAGTCCGGGAAAATCTGTTTTTGAAGGTAATAGAGCTTTGTTCGCCTCCGGAAACTCCCAAGCAGCTTTTTCTCACGGCAAAAGCATACAGCTGGCTGGGTAAAAATTATTACGGTCAGGTAATCCGGTTTGCGCGGGAATATCTTCTGACCAACGGCTGGGAAGAGCTCTCCCACAAGAGTGTTCTCGAAAACGGGATTTATGTCAGCAGCCATTGTGCTCATAACGCGTCTGTTTATAGTGATCTGGCAAAGGCAGAGGAAGGAATGGGTCATTTGGATGAAGCGCTGTTCCATTTTACGGAGGCTTACCATTTGGAGCCTTACAGCGCTATGTATGCCGTTAAAGCCGCAGACGTTCTCGTTAAACTGAAGGGCAGGGAAGAGGCGCTTAATTATCTGCGCCAGCAAAAGAAAAATCAGTATTATAAGCCCTTGAAATTTACGGACGCTGCCGGAAATACACGATATAACGATGAATTTCCGCGATTGATTGACGCTCACATTTTCAAGCTTGAAACAAAAGAATAAAACGGGCTGCCGCAAAATAGCACTTCTCTAAAATAGTGCACAAAAAATGCGTCTTGAACGGGCTTGAAAACCGGTTCAAGGCGCATTTTCTTGTGAGATTCGCTATTACACATTCATTTTGCAATATAGTCAATTAACTCCAAAACCACCTAGACTTTGCGGTCTGTTTTCCGTGCTGCTGCGTTGCTCGCCAGGCGCCAGCCTGGCTTCGTCGTCCGCCTTGCGTCACGAAAAATATACGCGCAAATACTTAGCTGTTTTTAAAGTCAATCGACTATAGCACTTTTTAGGTTTTTATTAATATTTACCGATTGATTCTTTAGCCTGAACAGACGCTTGCTGCGCGTCGGAAGCGAGGGCTTCTTCCGGTAGCTTTCTGTTTGACCATTCCTGTTCTTTTTGTTCCCTCAGCTTGAATTTTTGAACAAGCTCTTTCAGGATTGTCGCCTGACCGGAGAGCTCCTCACTGGCGGCGGCGCTCTCTTCTGCGGTAGCGGAATTGGTCTGGACAACGCTGGAAATTTGCTCGATTCCCAAAGTTATCTGACTGATGGCGCTGGACTGGCGGTTGGTGGCCGCGGAAATTCTCTGCACCGAGTCGGTGACAGAATTCGCGCCTTCAACCACCTTCTCAAGATTTTTGGCGGAATCATTCGCAATTCTAACGCCGTTATCAACCTCGTGAATAGAGTTTTCAATTAGAAGGGTGGTGTCCTTTGCCGCCTCCGCGCTCTTACTGGCAAGATTCCGAACTTCATCCGCCACTACAGCGAAGCCTTTGCCTGCTTCTCCGGCTCTGGCCGCTTCCACTGAGGCATTCAGCGCCAAAATATTTGTTTGGAAGGCAATATCTTCTATTGTTTTAATAATTTTTACAATTTCGTTAGAAGAATCGTTGATTTTTTGCATTGCTTCAAGCATATCATTCATCTTTTGGCTGCTTATTTCAATTTCTTTGCCAACCTCTTGCACTTTTAGGGTGGCATTTGTGGTATGCTCGGCGTTTTCCTTCACATGCTCGGAAATTTCTTCGATGGAAGCCGACAGCTCCTCAATGGAGCTGGCCTGCTCGGCAGCACCCTGTGCCAGTGCCTGTGCGCTGTCCGAAACCTGATTGGAGCCGTTTGATACCTCTTCTGCGGATTGGCGAATTCTGGTCATTGCGTCATCCACAAATAAAACGATACCGTGAATTGATTTTTTCAGTTCGCTGAAATCTCCAATATAATCTAATTTAGAGCTGATGGTCAAATCGCCATGCTCCATTCTTTCCAAATGCACTTTAATATCATTTATGTATAGGCTTATCGTGGATACCGTATCTGTCAAAGCGGTGCCAAGCTGCCCGATTTCATCCTTGCTGTCGACCGATACCTGCACGCTTAAATCGCCCTGTGATAGTTTTTTTGCCGCAATCGCCATCTCCTGAATCGGTTTGCTAATACTGTCTGCGATTTTAAACACAATCAGCAGAGAAACAATAAGGGCGGCTGACATAATTCCAATTTTTAATAAAACATTATCGAATGATAGTCTTACAAAGGTGTTAATGAGTTCCCATGCATTATTAAGAACTGCAACTACAAGAAATGCAAGTATGAGCTTACTCCTGATTTTCATGTCCCTGAATTTATTACGCATTTTTATAACCTCTATTTCAATAATATGACCAAAATTTTTTTTGAATATTTACTTGAGAAGCGTTTTTGTTTTGCAATTCTGTTTTAACCGGCAATTGGTCTAAATAGATGCTACAATCATCAAATAATCGCTGATTCATTTATTCGTCCATAAGCATCGTCGCCTCTCTGCATTGAGTAAAAACAAACAATATTAACATATATTACCATTATATAATACTTTAATATTTTTAATATTTCAACATATTTATAAAATTTTAATAAGAAATTTAATTAATTTTGTAAAATACTTAATATAATTCAATATAAATATATTTGCTCATTTAATAAAATATTTATATTAAAATAAAGTAAAATTTGTTAAAGGCTTCGGAATAGCTGGAGGTACCCCGTATGCGGGTAAAGCTTTAAGTGCAACAAAATAAAAAGGGCGCATCACCATTCAAAGTGATGCGCCCTGAATTCGTGTTAGTTAACCGAAATCTGTAGCAATTTCCTTTTCGCTTCCGGGCGGGGAATAAACAAATCGTTGCATCTTGTCGCCCTCGAAGAAATATTTTGGGGTGCTGGAGCGGTATGTATAATCAAAGGTATCAATAATTACCAGCTTAACCTTCATTCTGGGCGGAATAATACTCTTAATATAAACGCTTGCCTGCTGCCCGGGCACAACATCATCCTTTGCTTCCGCAAGTCCCGCCAGATTTGGAGAAAGCTCTACAAAAATTCCATAAGGCTCCACAGACCGTACAATTCCGGCAACTGTCTCACCGACCGTGAACATTGCCACATTTTCTTCCCAGGTACCGAGAAGCTCTTTGTGACTTAACGTAATTCTCCCGTTTTCAATCGATTTTATCACGACGCGGATATCCATTCCAACGGTAAAGCGTTCCCGCGGATGATCAATGCGGGAAACGGAAATTGCATCAATAGGCAGGAGCGCTATTATGCCGCAGCCGATATCCGCAAATGCTCCAAAGCTTTCCAAATGAGTGACCCTGGCGTTGATCACGTCGCCCGGAGTCAGCTTCGAAATGAAGTCACTCGTACATTTTTCCTGCGCCGCCCTGCGCGAAAGTAAGGCGGTCATATGTCCCTCCGGATCTTTTTGAAAGCCTGTGATGACAAAGCAAACCGGCCTGTTGACCCGGGAAATAATAGCGATATCCCGTACCGTACCCTCTTTAATCCCTAAAGCGCCTTCTTCGCGCGGAATCACACCCTTCATGCAGCCTAAGTCGATCAGCAGATTGTGCGTGCTGTCACAAACCAGCGCGCGTCCTTCCAAAATTTGTC
>JAEZWL010000060.1 GCA_023420245.1 Bacillota bacterium
CTTGCACACCGATGGTGACTGCACACAAAATGATTTATGTAATGACTGGTTTTATCCCGTTCAAACAATCAATTCGGCAGTTGGCAATCTGCAAAAGAAAGGTCTGGTGCGACTTGAAACAATTCCCTGCACAAGAAATCGCAAAAAAATACTTTTAACAGAGGACGGAGAACAATTTGCAAAACGTATTATCATCAAAATTGATGAACTTGAAAAAAATGCGTTTCTTATGTTTTCAGAAGAAGAAAGAGAAAACTATATTTCTCTTTATCAACGACACCTTGAAAATATTAAGTACGAAAGAGATAAACTGTTGAATGCTATTGATCATCAAGACATAGGAGAAAAATCTGAATGAGTCAAAGTCTATATTTAAACACCAAACCGTCAAAGCTATTTATGAAAGCAGCGATTCCGGGCGGTATCAGTATGCTTGCATCATCGCTTTATACGGTTTTTGAATCTATATTTGTTGGAAAATTCCTCGGCACTACCGCTTTTGCCGCACTTGGTCTTGCTTTGCCGATTGTTATTATGAATTTTGCGTTGTCAGAGCTTGTTGGTGTAGGTTCTTCCATACCGATTTCTATTTTTCTTGGTCAAAAAGAAGATGAAAAAGCGAACAATTTTTTTACTTGCTCAATTTTATTGATAATAATAACGGGATTGATTAGTGGCTTAATAATTTTCTTTGGTGCACCCACATTGATGAGCTTGATTGGTGCGGACGGCGAACTTCTTGATATGGCGGTTAAGTATGTAAGAATCTACGCAATGTTTTCGCCTATTGCGCCATTGATGTTTTCACTTGATAACTACTTGCGAATAAGCGGTAGAATGAAAACAAGTATGTCCCTCAATATTCTTTTCAGTGTATTAACCATTATTCTTGAACTATTGTTAATTGTTGTAATTCCTATAGGAATTGTCGGTGCAGCACTTGGTACAAGTATTGCAATGCTTACTTGCGTAGTCATCGGTATTTCTATGTTTATTCCCGGAAAGCTACAGTTGAAATTCGTAAAACCACAATTTACCAAAAAACTATTAGGACAAATCTATAAAAATGGCATTTCACCCTTCCTTACAAACATTTCTGGAAGGATGTTCTCTGTTGTAATGAATGTTATGCTTCTCAAATTCGGTGGCGAAGCCGGTGTTGCGGTATATGCCGTTATTATGACACTTTCCGGAATCGTTGAACAGCTTTTATATGGTGTTGTGGACTCGCTCCAGCCTACAATAGGTTACAATTACGGTGCAGAACAATTTGACCGAGTAAAAAAGATTGAAAAATACATTTTTACGACTGCGGCTACAATCTCGGTTGTAAGTGGTATTATCATGTTTGCGTTTCCGGGTGTAATCGCAACACCTTTCCTTAAAGATTTGTCGCTACTTGATATGGCTATCTTTGCTATTAAAATTTCAAGCTTCACATATCTTATTAAATGGTTTGGTACAGCGGTCCAATGCTTCTTTATGGCACTTGAAAGACCTTTGCAGGCTATGATGATTTCGTTGGCTTCTTCTTGTGTATTTCCGCTGACTTTAATTCCCATTCTTTTGCCTCATAAGCTTACAGGTCTTTGGTGTAACTATCCTTTGGCAGCACTATTAACTGCTGTTTTGGCAATCGTAATCGTTCTTATCTATAAGAATAATCTGTTTGTTCCGACAAAGAACGGAAATCAACAATATGATGAAAAAGCTTGAAAATGGGGTGCTATGGGCCATGCAAAGGAACTTAATATAAATGGGACAAAAAAAGCACCCTACGCAGGTGCTTTTTTTGCGGACTGGACCCGTTATTTACGTTCGGTGTACCGAATCGTCATTACAACCAGATAGACAATTAACAGCGCAAATAAAATAAATGAAATTGTTGCGTAAGGCTCCAGTTTAAAGTAATCCAAAACACCGGTAGCAATCGAAATAAAGCCCCCGACGACACAGAACCGGAGCATCAATGTTCGATATTCCGCTTCCATTCCTTTTTTTACTTTGCTGCTCTCAAACAAAGAACCTTTTCCGGTAAAAGCGCTGTAAAACATATAAATACCGGATATAACCACACATATATCAAAGAACTGCGAAAAATCCACTATCAGTACCCCTCTTTCATAATTCCGATTATTTTGTCTTAACCATTATACCATAATCAACGAAATAAAAACATTTTAAAGTGAAATCGTCTATTTTATTCTGACAAGAATTTCTTTCAATCCGTAAGGAATAATAATCCGGAATACCATTTCTTAAACTACTTACGGAGATATTTTTATGAAGAATAAAGAAGAAGGGCTTTCCGCCTGGCAGCTCACGATGATGACGCTGGGAACTGTGATCGGCGGTTCGTTTTTTCTTGGATCCTCGGTGGCAATCCACGCGGCCGGCGCCTCTGTTCTAATTGCATATATTCTTGGCGGCATAATGGTCTATTTCATTCTCTACGCGCTTTCTGAAATGACGGTAGCAAACCCGAATTCCGGCTCGTTCCGCTCCTTTGCGGCGGATGCCTACGGACAGGGGACCGGTTTTGTGGTCGGCTGGGTGTACTGGACGGGCATGATTCTGGCAATGTCCAGCGAAGCAACCGCAGTCTCCATCCTCATCCGCCAGTGGATTCCCAATCTTTCAATCCCCCTGTTCGGCGGCGGTGTAATCATTGCCGTCACACTGCTGAACCTATTGGGCGCCAGCAAGCTCAGCAAGCTGGAAAGCTGTCTTGCCGCAATCAAGCTGCTCGCGATTCTATCCTTTATTATTTTAGCTCTGCTGCTGATTCTGGGGCTATATGCCGGCGTTCCGGCAGTGGGATTCGGCGCGATGGCAAAGGAAGCCTGGATGCCAAACGGAATTACCGGGGTTGCGGGCAGTATGCTGATCGTTATGTTTGCCTACGCGGGATTTGAAATTATCGGTCTTGCCGCGGCGGAGGCAAAAAATCCGAAAATCACCGTACCAAAAGCAATTAATTATACCGTTTTCAGTCTCATTGGATTGTACATTCTTTCCTGCGCGGTACTCTTGCCGCTCATTCCCACCTCCGAGCTTACTGAAAACGACAGTCCGATGGCAGCCGCTCTGAGCCGGAGCGGAATCGGGTGGGCGGGAACCGCAATCAATGTGGTGCTGGTAACCGCCATTCTTTCCACCATGCTGGCGGCAATGTTCGGTCTGGGCCGCATGATTCGCTCACTGGCGGACGAACACCTTGCCCCGAAGCTGCTCAGAGATAAAAAAGAAGTTCCCTACCGCGGCATTCTATTTTCCGGCTTCTCTATGCTGGTCGGGCTGGGTTTTGGTCTTCTGTTTCCAAAGGTCTATCTTTTTCTGGTCAGTTCAGGCGGTTTTGCCCTGCTTTTCACCTACGCGGTCATCATGGCAACCCACATCCGCTTTCGCAAAAGGAACGGCTGCCCGCCCGACGGTAAATGCCAGATGGCAGGATATCCTTATATGTCCATCCTTGTTTTGCTCGCGCTGATTGCCGCCATAATCTGCATGCCGTTTGTTCCCGGGCAGGAATCCGGGCTGATTGCAGGAATCGTAACCGTCGTTTTCTTCGCGGTCTGCTACCTGTTTCTCAGGCATTCTAAATTGAAAAAGCGAAGGTAACCTTATCGCTCCATAATGCCCGTTCAGCTCCTCATGAGCGGAAATCTAACCCATTCTTCCAAGGGTCAGATTTCCGCGCTCTACGATATTCCCAGTACGTATTTTTCAATTGCCTGAGCTACCCCGTCTTCATCGGATGCCAGAGTAACTAATTTTGCCGCCTCTTTTGCTCCCTGTGTTCCGTTCCCCATCGCAAAAGAAAGTCCGGCATATTGAAGCATTTCTATGTCATTGCCGTTGTCGCCAAAGGCCATTACGTTTTCCGGCGGAATATGCAGGTTTTCGCAAAATCTCTTCAGAGCCACTCCTTTGCTCGTATCCGCCTGATTAATCTCCATATTATGCTTAACGGAGGAGGTAAGCGTAATTGACGGAAATTGTGAAAATCTCTCCCACAGGGGCTCCTGCCATTGCGGCGGCACAAAAGGAATATTTATTTTCTCAATTCCGTCTCCGTGCTCACGGGTAAATTCCGATAAATCCTCAACCTCCTGAAAAAGTCTGATCAGGATTTCCATATCCATAAAGTGAATCGGATAGTCCTGCAAAGCATGGATAAACCTCCGCTCCACCAGAAGCCTTCCCTTTCGGAAAATCTCCACCAAAATTTCGTCTCTTGGTATCCGGCTTAGAACATCCCGGGCAATACCGGCATCCAGATAATCGGAATGAAGAACCTTTTGTTCCTTGATATCATACGTTACCGCTCCGTTGGAGGTTATGGCATAGCGGATCCCCGGAATATCCATAATCGCCCGGGGCAGAAGCGCGTCGTTTCTGCCGGTGGCAGGCACAACCAGAATCCCTTTCGAAATTGCCGCCTCCAGCGCTTGTTTTGTTCTGACGGATATCGTCAAATGGTCGTTTTTTAGGGTTGTCCCGTCCAAATCCAAAGCAATCAGTTTTATGTTCAAGCCTTTGCTTCCTCACTTTCATTTTTCACAGTCTGATGCTTTTATTATACAACACGTTGCCTGTTTTGGAAAGCAAATCAACAAAAACACAAAAAAACAACTATTAAAATCTACAATTTTTTCCGTTTATATTGTACAGAAATGGCAAGCAAAAGAAAAACGCCATCTTTCAATGGCGTTTTTCTTTGTTTATTGAAATATATGCGCTTCGCCCTTCATCGTCCATTTCCCTTTTGACCCCGCGCCCCAGGCGCCGAGCTCAAAATGCGCCATTGCGATTCCCAAATCGATTTTCTGCGCGTCGCTCTCCACATGCGCGCTTACCTTCGGGTTTTCATACTCGAAACGAACCGGCTGTTTGTTCATTGCGGAGGGCGCTTTCACAACGCACTCCATTCCCTTCGTTACCCATTGCGGGAGTCCCGTATTTGGGTGAATCATATCCTCCAGCTTTTTGGAACGAAGGCTGACCATCGAAACCGCGCGTTCCCGAAGAGTTTTTTCGGCGCTGACATAGCCTACCGGAATCACCCCCATCAGCACCTCTTCCGCGCCAAGCCCAAGCTGTCTTTTGCAGGCTTCCTTGTCATAGGTTCCGCCCACCCAGCAGGTTCCTAAATGAAGAGCGGTGCATTCCAAAACCAACAGCTCGCCATAGTAACCGGCCAATTCCCTTAAGTTTGCAAGCTTCGTGTTTCCGGCAATCGCAAAATAGGATTTCACTCCCCGAAACATTCCATAGCTTGCGGAAAAACTGTCGAAGGTTTCCGCTCCGTTGGCGACAAAACTGATGGAAAGTCCGCTTTCCCGGTTGCAGCTCTCCATAACGTTCAAAATTTGATTTAAAGCATCCGGAGAAATCTCCTCTTCAAGATAGGTTCTGCGGGAGGTTCGAACATCGGCTGCGCGAAGCCAATCATTTAACATCTTCATATTGCTGCTTTCTTCACTCCCGGATGATTTTATTTTCTTGCCTGACGTAAATCAGGCGCTTCCTTTTTCTTGTTGAAATATAAAAAAACAACGATTCCGACGAGAACGATTAGACTGCTGATTAAGGTCCAGATTACCCCGGAATACTGACCGTCGTAACCGGTTTTTGACAGATGACGGTAAAGAATGCCGGAATAAGCCCAGATAACAACCAGACCGTATGCGATATCCCTGTTTTTCAGCGTAACAAAGGAGGTAATCAGCAGACCGATTATGAGCAGAATCACCGTCCACACCGGCTGCGGCCAGCCAAAGCCTTCCCACCCGATGCTGACCAGAAACGCGGCAATATTCGCAATAACGGCGACGGTAACCC
>JAEZWL010000126.1 GCA_023420245.1 Bacillota bacterium
GCCAAAGGCGACATCGAGGTATCCAGATAATCAACGCCCGCCTCTACCGCTTTTAATTCACACATAGAGGCCAGACCGGAGGTATAATGCGTATGAAGCTGGAGCGGAATTTTTACCGCACCCTTAATCGCCTTTACCAGCTCATAAGTTTCATACGGGGTCAGCAAAGCGGCCATATCCTTAAGGCATATGGAATCCGCGCCTGTCTCTTCTATCTTCTTGGCATAATCAACATAATATTCATGCGTAAAGATGGGCCCGGTCGTGTAAGAGATCGCAACCTGTGCGTGCGCTCCTTCTTTTTTTGCTGCCTTTATTGCAACCGTCAGGTTTTTAATGTCGTTCAGCGCATCAAAAATACGAATAATATCAATTCCGTTTGCAACAGAACGCTGCACAAAATATTCTAAAACATCATCCGCGTAGTGGCGATAGCCTAGCATATTCTGTCCGCGAAACAGCATTTGCAGCTTTGTATTCGGGCATTTTTCTCGAAGTATTCTGAGTCTTTCCCACGGGTCTTCATTTAAAAAGCGGAGGCAGGAATCAAAAGTGGCACCGCCCCAACACTCCAATGACTGAAATCCAACCTGATCCAATTTATCCAGAATCGGCAGCATATCTTCAATCGGCATTCTGGTAGCAATCAAAGATTGGTGGGCATCTCTAAGAACTGTTTCGGTAATTCCAATTTTTTTTGCCATTGATACAGCCCCCCCTACTTAAGGGAAACAAGGGGAGAACCAGATTCAACGCTATCCCCTTTGTTTACATGAACAGCTGCAACAACCGCGTCATGCGGAGCCATAATTTCATTCTCCATTTTCATAGCTTCAAGAATGACAAGCACATCGCTCTTTTTAATCGCTTGTCCCGGTTTCACATTCACGGACACGATTGTTCCGGGCATCGGAGAAGAAATTAATTCTGCGTCAGACGGCACGTCTGAGGTTGCCGCCGCCGCTGGAGCTTCTGCCAAAGCCGGAGCCGGGGCGCTCGGTGCGGAAACAGCTGCCGGAGCCTGAGGAGCAGCGACCGGTGCTGAAATAACAGGCACTGCGGCAGTGGTAACCTGGCCGCCTAATTCTTCGCCCTGAACATCGTACGGCATGCCGTTTACCGTTATTCTAAGGTTTTTCATTATGTTTGACCTCCTAAATATCAAATATATTCCATTAAAGCTGTATATTGCTGTGTTTCTTCGGAAGAGTGGATACTCGTTTGCTGGAGAGCATTTCAAGGTTTGCGATAATCCGGTTTCTTGTCTCTTCCGGAAGGATAATATCATCAATATAGCCGTCAGCAGCGGCAACAAACGGATTTGCTTTTGTCTCTTTATATTCCTCAATCAGCTTTTTGCGGTCATCAACCGGATGGTCAGAACCGGAAAGGCGATCATTCCAAAGGAAGATAGCGGCTGTCTCAGGCGCCAGTTGAGAAATCACAGTATTCGGCCATGCCAAAGTATAATCCGCGTTTGCGCCGCGACCTGCGACAGCAATGTAAACAGGTCCGTAAGCTGTTCCGGTAATTACTGTAATTTTAGCAGTCGTTGCTTCCGAATACGAACTGGATAGCTTGGAGGCTTCACGCAAACCAACAAATTTATCGGCATTCACAAAGGTAACGATCGGAATGGAAAAAGCGTCGCAGAACCGTATGAATCGCGCCGCCTTGGCACAGGCATCTGCGTCGATCGTGCCATATAACGCTATAATTCCTGAGGTAGAGCCGCCGACCTCCGCCAATCCGGTCACTGTGGGTGCCCCAAAGCCTTCACCAAGCTCGATGAAGCTGTTTTCATCGCAAGTAGCTGGAATAATATTCGCAATATCTGCTCCATCAGTAACGGCGTCCGAGCGGTTAAGGCTCTGAATACTCAATATGGAACCACCTGATAAATTATTGGACGGGAGAATAGAAATCAGCCTGCGCGCTGCGGCAATCGCTTCCTCTTCCCCAGCCGCTTTTACATGGCACACGCCTGACTGTAAAGCTTCCTGGGCGGAACCGCCTTCACCGTTTGTCGCAATGGTCAATTCAGCCTTGTCAGACATAATTACAATATCAGCTCCGGCTGCTATCATAGCGGAGGCTCCGGTGCACGGTCCCAAAACAACAGAGATTTGCGGGATTACTCCGGAGGCATTGTTTGAGCTTAATAATATTTCACCATACGCGGCCATCAGGTCATTGCCTTCATTCAATCGACCGCCAATAGAATCATAGATTCCGATAACAGGAGTTCCGGTCTTTACCGCCAGAGAAAGGATCTGATTGATTTTTGCAGCCTGTGATTTCGACATCGCGCCGCCGTCAATCTCGCTGTTTTGAGCAAAAACATATACGGGGCAGCCATCGATCGTACCATATCCCGCGATTACTTCCGCATATTTTTCCCCTGATTTTGCAAGACTGCCTATTTCGTTAAAACTGCCTAAATCAAACATTGAGGCAATGCGTTTATAGGCCGTATTGTCTTTTTTTAAGTTACGTGCATTTTGCAGCAATTCGGCATTGCCGACGTTCCCCATTTTAACTCCTCCATTAAATGTTATTCTGTATATTGTTATAATTATAATATATTCACTAAAAGTTGGCAAGCATTTGACCATTTAAAACAACTATTTTTTACAAAATACCGCTTGCTTTATAAAATTTATCAAATTTTATCACTGAGGACGGCTACGCCGTGCTGCTCGGTCAAATTTCGGCTTATCTTCCCTTCGCGCATGAAAAGAAGGAGTATGACTCTTGGTCTCAGTTTCAATTTTTTCAGATTGCTTGTCCGCTTTCGCTCCGGCCGTCAATTTTTTCACTTCTTCCGAAGTAAGCATACGCCATTTGCCCGGCTGCAGCATTCCCAACTTAAGCTGCCCTACCGCAATCCGCTTTAATCTGGCAACCTCCAAGCCTAGCTGCTCACACATTTTACGGATTTGCCGGTTTCGTCCTTCATACAGCACAATTTCCAGGACCACCCGATCAGACTCCTGAGACAGCACCTTTACTCTGGCAGGAGCGGTTTTTCTGTCATCAATCATCATCCCTACAGATATTTGCGTCAGTTGATCCTCTGTGATGGAGGGCCGTATCGTAACCCGATATGTTTTTGGAATGTGAAGAGATGGATGCGTCATTGCGTTTGCAAACTCTCCATCATTGGTCATGAGCAGAAGCCCTTCCGAGTCTCTGTCCAAACGCCCGACAGGATAAATCCGCTCCGGTATGTCTTTGATTAACTCCGCGACGCACTTCCGATCCATCTCATCACTCATTGTTGTGATAAAACCACGCGGCTTATGCAGCATAATGTATATGGATTTTACATCGGTATCAAGCAGCTTTCCACGAACGCTGACTTTGTCTTTTTTAGGATCAACCTTATCTCCGATTTTTGCTGTGACGCCATTTACCTTTACTTCTCCGGCAGAGATCATTTCCTCTGCTTTTCTTCTTGAGGCAACCCCGCAGTCCGCAAGCATTTTTTGCAGCCTAACATCTTTTGCCATACTTTTTTCACCCTTTATTTTAAATCATAAATAATTTTTTTATATTTTCTATTATATACTCCACTATGTTTGGGGAACCAAGCGGCTTTGAGACACCGCTATTCGCCACAATTTCTGTGGATGCTACTAACTTACCGTTCAGTACGTAATGAACCGTACCTAAAACCTGGCCCTTTTCAATCGGAGCGTAAACAAATTTTGGCAACACGACGATTCTGTTTATGCTCATACTGTCATCCGCGCTAAGTACTATATTGCTGCCTGTTGAACCGTTCACACCCACTGTTTCCTGTAAACCGCCAACAACCGGAAGCTTTGCCATAAAACCACTGTCATCAACTTGGTAATTAACCAATTTAGAAAAACCGTAATCCATCATCTTCATATGATCGTCCCAATCATTTGGATCACTCAGCGTAACCGCAATTAATCGAATTCCATTCTTTTCAGCTGATGAAACCAGACAGCGCCCCGAC
The DNA here is from genome assembly GCA_023420245.1 of Bacillota bacterium. Taxonomy (GTDB): domain Bacteria; phylum Bacillota; class Clostridia; order Oscillospirales; family Acutalibacteraceae; genus DATAML01. The sequence goes on from JAEZWL010000126.1 coordinate 3,989, forward strand.
TTATCGGTAAAACCGGTTTTTACGCCGGTACATCCATCATACATACTTAACAGTCTGTTATGATTGGAAAGGCGCCGCGTATGGTCGGGAGTTACATATTGAACGTTGACCTGTTTTTGGCTTACTATGCCCGCAAAGTCATTGTTCTTCATCGCCGCAGCCGCTAAAACAGCCAGATCGTGCGCCGTTGTGTAGTGCTCCGAATTATCAAGACCGGATGGAGTTACAAAATGGGAATCATTGAGTTGAAGTTCCTTTGCTCTTTGATTCATCAAATCAGAAAAAGCGGCTGTTGAACCACTGATGGCAATCGCTGCGGAATTTGCGGCATCATTTCCAGAAACCGTAAGCATACCTATCGCCAGGGTCTTCAGCGTAACCTGATCTCCCGGCAAAAGACCCATAGAAGAGCCTTCCACTCTTACCATTTCATTTGTTATGGTGACAACCTTATCGTATACCGCAGCTTTTTCCAGAGCAATTAGGGCTGTCATAATTTTTGTTGTGCTTGCCATCGGCCTTTTGGTGTTTTCATCTTTCGCATATAGCACCTGCAAATTATCGGCATTTATCAATATTGCCGATTTTGCTGAGGTTTGCGGCTGCCCATCTGCGTAAGCGGGGAAAGATATCGCGAAAATCAGGATCAAACTAAGAAAGATCGATATTATTCTTTTTAACAAATCAACCACCTGCCTATAAAATATATGCAGGCGGTTGCTAAAATTGACCTATTAAATCTGTGGATCGTCCAGCTTTACTTCATCCTTACATTTCTCTTTTTTGCCGTCGGTCTTTTTACTGCCGACAAAACTGCTTATTTTGTCAACCACCTCGGGAAACATACCAATAATACGGTCTGCCGTGCTGTTATATGGATCAATCTGAAGCAGCTTGACATTCCCGTTTGAAATTGTGATAAATGCCACCGGGTTAATGGAAACCCCCGCACCGGTACCGCCGCCGAAAAATTCTTTTTCCGTCTGAGTTTTTGAGGGAAAATCAGATCCGCCGGATGCAAACCCATAGCTTATTTTGGAAACAGGAATAATAATGGAGCCGTCCGGAGAAGTAATCGGATCTCCAACGATTGAATTAATATCAACCATTTGCTTAATTTTTTCTAATGCAGTATTCATCATTCCTTCAAT
>JAEZWL010000146.1 GCA_023420245.1 Bacillota bacterium
TTTGAAAACGGTATAACCCAAAAAATTGACCAGTATGCCGAAGGAAGCAATGTCCTGATTATTTGTGACCCGTTTCTCTATCAGTCCGGTGTCGCAAAAGCGCTCGGAGACAATATGCCGGGCAAAAAGGTCGCGTTTTTCAGTGAAGTAGAGCCGAACCCCTCCTGCGAGAGCGTTGACAAAGCGGCACAGCTGGCGCGCGAAATGCAGGCTGACTGTGTGATTGGGCTTGGCGGCGGAAGCGCGATGGATGTTTCTAAAATCGTTTCCTGTCTGGCGACCAATCCGGGGAGCATTTATGATTATTATGCCGGCGGAAGCCGCGTCCTTGCGCAACGGACCCCCCGGCTGATCCTGATTCCTACCACGGCGGGAACCGGAAGCGAGGTAACCAACGTCGGCGTGTTTACCAATAAAAAAGCAGGCATCAAAATGCCGATGGTTAACGACCGGTTTTGGGCGGACTGCGCGATCATCGACCCGGAACTGACCTACACGCTGCCGGCTGGGGTAACGGCTTCTACCGGAATGGACGCGTTTTGCCACGCGATTGAAGCCTACTGGAACAAGGAGTCACAGCCTTTGTGCGATATGCTCGCGCTTGGCGCGCTGGAGCTCATCCTGAAGAATATTAAGCAGGCTTATGAGCAGCCTTCCGATCAGGAAGCACGCGCCGCCATGATTCTGGCAAGCCTGACTGCGGGAATCGCGTTCAGTCAGACAAGAACGACTGGAATCCACGCGCTGAGCTTCCCGCTTACTACGGAATTCGGCGCAAACCACGGAACAGCCTGTTCCATCACCCTTCCTGCGTTTATCCGTCTCTGTTACAAACAGGCGAAGGATAAGATGGATGCACTGATGCACTATCTTGGCCATTCAGATATCAATGAGTTCGCGGATGCCGTGGAGCAGCTGATGGAAAGCATGAAGATGCCGGTTCGGCTTCATCAGATCGGCGTGAAGGAGTCCGATATCCCGCATATTGCAAAGGTTGGCTTAAATGCGGCAATTATCCATCTGACACCCGCAGAAATGAATGAGGAGACCGTGTGCGCGCTGCTTTCCTCCATTCTGTAAGAGCCGCGGCTGTTAAAAAAGGAGTCATAATCATGAAAAATAAAGTTCAAATGCTTCAGGAAAAGGCAAATGAAATCCGGAAGCTGACGATACAGGAAATCGGAGAGCTCGGTGTGGGTCATATCGGGGGCTGTCTCTCTCTCTGCGAGGTGCTTTCCGCCCTTTACTTTGACGTCATGAATATCGATGTCAATGATCCCAAAATGGAAAACCGGGACCGCTTTGTTCTCTCAAAAGGTCACGGAGGTCCGGCGGTCTATGCTGCTCTGGCTCTGAAGGGCTTTTTACAGCAGAGTGAGCTGGCTACGCTGAACAGACCGAATACGCACCTTCCCAGCCATTGCGACCGGAATCTGACTAACGGAATCGATATGACCACCGGTTCGCTGGGTCAGGGCTTTTCCGTGGCGGTGGGAATGGCCGCCGCCGCGCAGGCAGACAGGAAGGATTTGTTTATCTACTCGATCATCGGTGACGGAGAGAGCCAGGAGGGTCAGATTTGGGAGGCGGCAATGTTCGCTGCCAGCAAGCGTCTGGATCATCTGATTGCCTTTACCGATTATAATAAAATGCAAATTGATGACACAATCGAAAATGTAAACGGTCTGCATCCGCTGGATAAAAAGTGGGAAGCGTTCGGCTGGCACGTTCAGTCGGTGGACGGGCACGATATACGGGAAATCCTGAATGCGATTGATACCGCAAAGAAGATCGCCGGCAGGCCGTCTATGATTCTGCTGAATACCATCAAGGGCAAGGGCGCGTATTTCTGCGAAAACATGGTCAAATCCCACAATATGCAGATCACGCCGGAAATGTGGAAGAAAGCGGTAGATTTACTCGATCAGGAGGATGCTTAACATGGAACTGGAAAACAGATGGCTTCGTGAAACATATGTTGATCTGCTGATGGAATACGCGGAAAAGGACGAACGCTTGGTTCTTGTTGAAGCGGATTTAATGCTCGCGGCAGGCACAAAGCGCTTCGCCGAAAAATACCCGCACAGGGTTTTTGACGTGGGTGTCGCCGAAGCAAATATGATCGGTGTGGCCTCCGGTATGGCGGCAATGGGGAAAATTCCGTTTACACATACCTTTACGCCCTTCTCCACCCGGCGCGTCTGCGATCAGATAACCTTATCGATCGCTTACGCAAAGCTGAATGTTAAAATTATGGGAAGTGACCCGGGTGTAACCGCAGAACTGAACGGCGGAACCCATATGAGTATGGAAGACGTCGCTATTATGCGAAATATTCCCGGTATGACTGTATTTGAGCCCACAGACAGCGCCCAGCTTCAAAAGGCGTTCCCTCAGATTATGGATCACGACGGTCCGGTTTACATTCGCCTGCTTCGCAGGAACGCGGTTAAAATATTCGACGAGGACTGTGCGTTTGAACTGGGAAAAGGAATTGTTCTTCAAGAGGGCGGCGATGTGTCTATAGTTGCCGGCGGCATTATGGTTGCTCAGGCGCTTGAGGCGGGAGAGCTCCTTGCGAAAAAGGGTATCCGCGCGGAGATAATCAACATCCATACGATAAAGCCTTTGGATACAGCGCTGCTGCTGGAAAGCGCCCGCAAGACCGGAGCGGTTGTAACAGCGGAGAACCATTCCGTCATTAACGGACTGGGGAGCGCGGTTTCCGATTTCCTCAGCGAGAGCTACCCGGTACCGGTGCAGAAGGTCGGCGTAAAGGATCACTTTGGTGAAGTCGGACTCACGGACTTCCTCATGGAGAAGTACGGGCTTGAGGCACGAAATATTGCGGAAGCGGCTGAAAAAGCAGTCGCAATGAAAAGCAGGGGGTAAGACGATGCTGAGCAAGGAACAAACGGCGGATTTTCGAGGTAAGATAGAGATTCTGAGAGAGATTCTTCGTGGGCAGGGCGTGTCTGCCCTGACTTTGAGCAGCCAGAGCGATTTCAGCTGGCTGACCGCAGGACGCGGCTTTATCGGAACTGCCTCTACCGCAGCCTGCGGGACTGTTGTGGTCACAAAGGATGAGGTCTATCTGGTGGCAGAGAACATCGAGGCGGGGCGTCTTTACCGGGAACAGCTCGGAGAAAACCCCGAGGTTACGGTTATCGAATATCCGTGGCAGGAGCCCGGTCGCAGAGCGGTCATTCTGGCTGAAATCTGCGGCTTAAGCCGAATGGATATCGGAGATGTCGGGGAGGAATGGCTTCTGACCCGCACGCGCATGAGCGCTTATGATATCGCACGTTACCGCGATATCTGCCAGACGGCGGCCAATGATTTGGAGGAGGTCTGCCGAACACTGAAGGCGGGCATCACCGAATATGAGCTGGCAGGAAGGCTTGCGGAAAAATTCTGGGCAGATGATCTGGAGCCGATTACTTTGCTGATCGGGTTTGACGAAAGAGCCTTTTCCTACAGGCACCCCGTACCGGCGGGCGCGGCTTTAAAAAATTACGCGCTGGTTGCCGTATGCGCCCGCAGAGCCGGTTTGATTGCTTCCGCTACAAGGCTGGTTGCTTTGAAAAATCCGGGTCAGGAAATGATGGAGCGGCAAAAGGTTTCTGCTTATGTGGACGCGGTATTCACTGCGAATACGCTTCCTGGCCGAACGGTGGGCAGCGCGTTCGACGCGGCGCTCGCGGCCTACGCGGAAAAGGGATATCCCGAGGAATGGAAATTACACCATCAGGGCGGCCTGACCGGATATGTTGCAAGGGAATTGAAGGGCACAAGCGGCAATGCACATGTGATACGGGAAAACGAAGTATACGCGTGGAATCCTTCCGTACAGGGGACAAAGTCTGAAAACACCGTTCTGGTTACGAAAGACGGCTTCGAAGATTTAACGCATACGGGAAATTATCCGTACCTGACTTTTGAAATAGACGGCAAAAAAATTATCACGGAAGATATTCTTGTTTTAGGATAGGAGGAAAACCAATGAAAAAGATCATAATCGGTTCGGACAAATCCGGCTTCCCTTTAAAGGAGGCAATCAAAGCGCATCTTAGCGGTCAGGGGTATGAGGTAGAGGATTGCGGTACGCAGAGCATGGAGAACGGAATGACATTTTACGAGGTTGCCCCGATTGCCGCGCAAAAGGTGCAGGGCGGCGAGTACGAGCGTGCGATTCTTATCTGCGGAACAGGAATGGGAATGGCGATTGTAGCCAATAAATTCAAGGGCGTTTACGCGGCCGCGTGCGAAAGCACTTATGCTGCGGAGAAATGCCGCGCAATCAACGACGCGAATATTTTAACCATGGGCGGTTGGGTCATCGGAGAAGTGCTCGGATGTGCAA
>JAEZWL010000233.1 GCA_023420245.1 Bacillota bacterium
TGAAAAGCTCAAGGCATCTAAATGAAAATCCTGTCTTTGGTGCGGTTCGATCCATCATTATTGGTTCTGTCGCCGGAGCGGCACTTTGCGCCGCTTTGCTGGGTGCGTTCTCTTTGGCCTTTGTATCGTCAGGATATATTCCGCAGAATTTGATTTCTCCGCTTGTAATCGTAATTTCAGCGGTAAGTGCGTTTGTATCGGGATTTGTTGCTGCAAAGATATCGAAAAGACGCGGTCTCGCGTTTGGAGCTTTAGCCGGTCTGTTCCTTTTTGTTCTGTTTATTTTCTCCGGGATGCTGGCGTCGAAGGAAGCCGTTTCAGCAGCATGCCTGCTTCGGATGCTGGTTATGGCTTTATCCGGCGGAATCGGTGGGTTTTTAGCTATAAATAAAAAATCAAAAATAAAATAACACTTTAACTATTTTAATCTGTGTGATATAATACTTAAGTGACAAAAGTTGACATTGAAACGGAGGTTTTAAAATGAAACAGATTAAAACGCTGAATAAGGCGAATCTGAAGGAAAGTGCAGTGAAAGGCGGCTGCGGCGAGTGCCAGGCTTCCTGCCAATCAGCCTGCAAAACTTCCTGCACGGTTGCTAACCAAAAGTGCGAGAACGCTAACCGATAATTGGTTTAAAATTTAACGGGAAACCTCTAAGGGACAGAAATCTGTCCCTTAAATTTTGTGTATATGGAGTAAGGTAAATGATTCACAAGTATTCTTTAAATGGTTATCACATCGTCCTGGATACGAACAGCGGAGCAGTGCATCTTTTTGATGACCTCCCTTTTGAAATTTTGGATTATCTGGAGGATGGTGTCCCGGATCAGCCACCGGAAAAGATGACGGCTTCCTTAGAAAACAAATACGACAAACAGACCATAAAAGAAGCTTATGAAGAGATTTCAGAACTTTATAAAATCGGACAGCTTTTTTCATCGGATGAATACGAAAAGTTTTCGGCGATGATGCAAAACGCGCCTGTTAAATCCATGTGCCTTAATATCGCCCATGATTGTAATTTGCGCTGTGAATACTGCTTCGCGGCCATGGGAGATTTTGGTCGTGGAAGAATGCTGATGCCGTTTGAGGTCGGCAAGAAGGCTATCGATTTTTTAATTGAAAAATCCGAAGGTCGCCATAACCTTGAAGTGGATTTTTTTGGCGGCGAACCGCTTATGAATTTTGAAGTGGTCAAGCAGGTTGTCAATTATGCCCGCAGTATTGAGAAAGAACATAATAAAAATTTTCGTTTTACCATTACGACAAACGGGGTTCTGCTCACGGATGATAAAATAGATTTCATCAATCGTGAGATGTCAAACTGCGTTCTTTCCCTGGATGGAAGGAAGGGAGTAAATGACCTGCTGCGCGTAAAAGTGGATGGATCCGGAAGCTATGACAATGTTGTGCCCAAGTTCCAAAAGCTTGTTGCGACACGCGGAGATAAGGAGTATTACGCGCGAGGAACCTTTACAAAGCATAATCTTGATTTTACAAACGATGTTCTTCACATGGCGGATTTAGGATTTGATCAAATCTCCGTGGAGCCGGTTGTTTCCGATATGAAGCTGGATTATTCCATAAAAGACGCGGATCTCCCAGAAGTATTTGCCGAATATGAACGCCTTGCGGATGAAATAATCAAACGAAAAAAGATAGGGAAGAGCTTTAATTTCTTCCACTTTATGCTTGATTTAGACCAGGGCCCTTGCGCAATTAAACGCCTGCGTGGGTGCGGCTGCGGCAACGAATACATCGCCGTCACTCCGGAGGGGGATATTTTCCCCTGCCATCAATTTGTTGGCGATGACCAGTGGAAAATGGGAAATGTACTGGACGGAACCTATCGTCTTGATATGAAGCATGACTTCGCTCTTTCAAACGTCTATTCTAAGCCAGACTGCAAAAAATGCTGGGCGAAATTCTACTGCAGCGGGGGATGCAACGCAAACAACTGGCAGTATGAAGGGGATATTCATAAATCGCATAAAATCTCCTGCGAGCTGGAGAAAAAACGCTTGGAGTGTGCCATTATGATCAAAGCGGCTCTTTCCGATTGAATTAATTAATAAAATACACACGCCTGCGTTATGTATGCGTGTGTATTTTTATGCAGATGATTAACATAAATAAGTTGACATAATATTTGGTTAGTTTACATAACGTGGTATGGCTATGTTTTACCGTAATGTATAAAAATGTAAAAGTGTCCGATTATGTATTGCGAACCGTTTGAAAAAGTATTATAGTATATACTTGCAAGGTGGGTGAAATGCTTTTGAAAGAAAAAATTTTGGGATTTGTAGGTGCCGGGAATATGGCCGGTGCGATTGTGAACGGGATTGTCAGCACGAAAACTTTTCCGTCGCAGAGAATTTATGTTTATGATATTAACAGCGAAAAAAAGAAGGAGCTTCAGGTTACAGCGGGCGTAAATGGAGTCGAATCGCTGCCTTCATTAATTGAGAATTGCGATATTATTTTTCTCGCGGTTAAGCCACAGAATTTTTCGGAGGTTTTATCTGAAATTAAAGCTGTTGTAAATGAAAACAAATTATTTGTATCGATCGCGGCGGGAATTTCGACACAGTATATTATAACTTCCCTTGGCTGTAGCTGCCCTGTCATCCGAACCATGCCCAATACGCCCCTGCTAATTGGAAAGGGCGCTACCGCAATTTGCAAAACTGAAAATGTAAACGATGAAGATTTTAATTTAGTAAAATCTCTGTTTGCTTCCTGCGGAACGGTTACGGTTTTGAACGAGAGTCAAATGAACGCCGTAATTTCCGTTAACAGCAGTAGCCCTGCTTACATTTATTTGTTTGCAAAGGCTATGATGGACAACGCGGTAAAGCAGGGGATAGACGCTGATGTTGCCTTGCAACTGATTTGCCAAACTCTGGAAGGCAGTGCAGGAATGCTTCGAAACCCCCAATTAACGCCGGATGCTTTAATTAAAATGGTTTCATCCCCGGGAGGCACCACGCTAAAAGCCCTCGATGTTTTTTATGAAGGCAATTTTGAAGGCATGGTCGGAAATGCGATGATGGCATGTACAAAAAGAGCGGAAGAATTGGGTAAATAAATCATATAAGCCATATTGATCTCATACAAATTAAAAAACACAAACAAAGGATGTTGGAGGATTGTATGAGAGTGGTAATGGTAAGGCATAATTTTATCCATGGCTTGAAAAGAATTCTTGTGGATTTTTTTGACGCAATACGAGAGAATTATGTCTTAGTTTCTTTCTCAATTTTCTTGATAACAGGAATGGTTCTTGGGTCGATATTTGCAAAAAATATAGATTTTTCTGTTTTAAGTAAATTGGATTTTTTATTTTACAGCAATATAAAAACTCGGTCCGTTCAACCGTTTCTCAGCGTTTTTACGGCATCTTTTGCCTCCTCCTTCCTTTTTGTTTTATTTTGTTTTTTATGCGGGCTTTCCATATGGGGAATGTTTATTATACCTGTCGTGCTGGTTTTTCGAGGATTTGGATTAGGACTGACTTCTGGTTATCTTTATTCCTCATACGGTGGAAACGGAATTCTTTTTAATCTTATTGTAATTTTGCCCGGAGCGTTTATCTGCTGTATCGCAATCTTGCTGGCGGCTAGAGAAGGCTCCCGCTTTTCCCGCAGAATCGCCGCCGGTGGAAAAGGTCAAGGCGGGATTATCAGTAGATCTAATATCAGGCTATACTTATTGCGGTTTGGAGCCATTCTTGGAATTGCTTTTCTGTCGGCTGTAACAGACTTAATACTATCAGCCTGTTTTGCCGGTATGTTTTCTTTTTAAGCTAGAGGGGATAGTACAA
>JAEZWL010000005.1 GCA_023420245.1 Bacillota bacterium
TCATTATCGTGTGTTCCGCCGTATACCACCAAATTATTCGTATACCAGGACGGCAGATGCTCGTTCTCAAATCCGTTGTTAAAAGCAAACTGCAACACCTTCATTCCCGGATAACCGATTTTTTTCAAGAGCTTTCTTACCTGCGGAACCAATACTCCCAAATCCTCCGCGATTACTTTCGTATCACCCAGCACAGAATTAATTGCGTCGGTCAGTTTTATGCCGGGGCCCTTCCGCCATTCGCCTCTGTGGGCGCTCCGGTCGCCGGCAGGAATCGCAAAATACCTGACAATGCCGATAAAATGATCAATCCGGATTACGTCGTAGATTTTGGCGGAATAAGCCATACGCTTCCTCCACCAATCAAAGCCATCCTGTTCCATCTGATCCCAATCATACAGAGGGTTTCCCCAAAGCTGCCCTTCTTTGGAGAAGCTGTCGGGAGGCACTCCCGCAACTGCAACCGGTTTGCGTTCCCCATCCAGCAGAAACATCGGACTGTGCGTCCAGACATCCGCGCTGTCTAAAGCGGCATAAATCGGAATATCACCGATCATTTGAATTTCATTTTGATTGGCATAGGCTTTTAACTTCTGCCATTGCTGAAAAAACTGATATTGGCAGAACCTCCAGAATGCAATTTCATCTTTTAATTGTTCCTGATATTTTGTTACCGCCTGAGGTTCCATTAGACGAATTTCTTTCGGCCAATCCTGCCAGGATTTCTGATCGAAATAATATTTTAAAGACATGAACAAACCGTAATCATCCAGCCAATACTCATTTTCGGCTCGAAACCTGAGATACTCCGGGGAGTTCTCATGATTGCTTCTTGAAAAAGCAATATGTAAAATGTGATAGCGATTCTCGAAGATTTTGGCGTAATCCACAGAGTCTTCCTGCGAGCCCCAAACACAATTCTCCAATTCTGTTTTCCTGATTAAACCTTCCTTAAGTAGAAGCTCCAAATCAATAAAATAGGGGTTCCCCGCAAAGGCGGAGAAGGATTGGTAAGGGCTGTCGCCAAAGCTGGTTGGTCCAACCGGCAGCACCTGCCAGTACTTTTGCCCTGCCTCCTTTAAAAAATCAACAAACCGATACGCTTCTTCCCCTAAGGAGCCGATACCGTAATCTGAGGGAAGACTGCTTACCGCGAGTAAAATTCCTGCTCCCCGTTCCCAATAATTCCTGTTTTTTTTATTCGGCATTTGATTCACCCTGCTCATTTTTTAGCTGCTTTATTAAATCGAAACAATTTTCGTAATGTTTCGTAAGTACCTTTGAATAATACCATTTGTACATATTAGTGTCAATACAAATTCATATTAACCCAAATATTACGGAAAAGGATCGCATAAAGCTAACGTTAAAAAATAAGCGAAAACAAACTATTGAAATTTTCGGTGTTTTATGTATATACTGAGATGGAAACGGGGGATATTATGTCTACCATAAAAGAGATTGCCAACAAGCTGGGAATTGCGGTCAGTACCGTATCCAAGGGTTTGAACGGAGCCAGCGATATCAGTGAAGAAACCCGTCAGCTGGTATTGGATACCGCTGTGGAGATGGGCTATGCCTCTAAAAAGGTTCAAAAGCTCGGCAGCCGTAAGGTCTGTATTTTGATTGAAAACATGGAATATGAAAATATCGATCAATTCGGCTATGAAATCATTGTAGGTTTTAAACTGAGCGCCGCAAAGCGGCGTTGTGACGTAACCGTTATTCCGACCAACCTGAATATGCAGACGCAGGAAAAATTTGATTCCTTCATGCTTCGTTACGGGTACAGCGGCGCTTTTCTTCTGGGCTTTGGGCTTCATGATGACTATATCAGCCAGCTTTATAAAACCACGGTGCCTACTGTTTTGCTGGATAACTACATTCCGAACAAGCATGTGGGTTACGTTGGAACAGACGGATATAACGGAATCGATTTAGCAGTAAAACATCTCGCGGAAAAAGGCCACAAAAGAATTGCTCTTTTAAACGGCGCAAAGAACAGCATGATAACAAACGAGCGTAATCTGGCTTTTGTACAAAGCATGTCTGAGCATTCCCTTGAAATTAATCCGGAGCTTATTGCAAATGGCTATTACGTGCCGGGATGCGCGAAGGATTATGTTGGCTCTTTTCTGGAAAACGGAGCTACCGCAATCGTCTGCGCGAGCGATTTGATTGCCTCCGGTGTTATTGCGGAGTTAAAGCGCCTGGGTAAAAAAGTCCCCGAGGAAGTCAGCGTTACAGGGTTTGACGATTTACCAATTGCTCAGCATTTGGAACCCACTTTGACAACGGTGCGGCAGGATCGGGTGGCAATTGGGAAAAGTGCGTTTATGATGCTGGAAGAACTGATCGGCGGTGTGAGCATCAGCAAGCTGCTGCTGAAACCGGAGCTTATCATACGCGGTTCCACCGGTTTTTGTCCCAAACCGGAATGATTCTCTTGCAATTCAAGCATGATGGTGATATATTTATAAATGACTAACACGATGAAAAAGGAAGTAACCTTTCCACAGCCACACCCAGAGAGAGCCTGTCACTGGCTGAAAGCAGGCTTGTGTGCGGTTAAGGCGAAGTTCCCTTTGGAGTGGCGCGGCTGAACCTTTCAGTAGGCTGCGACGGCTGGCACCGTTACAGGCCGCTGGAGTTTAATTAGGGTGGTAC
>JAEZWL010000017.1 GCA_023420245.1 Bacillota bacterium
CCATAAAGAATTCGTGAAAATACACACCGCCCATACTGATCCGCCCCAAAAGGATAGCTGGCACTGAACGCGGCAAATTTGGCGGAGGAAGCCATTTCGTGCGGATTATGCGGCGCAACCAGAAAGCCCAGCGCGCAAAATGCGAGCACAAGGACAGGGAGCACCCGTTTCAGCCTGATCAACCCTCATACCCCCTTTCTGCTCTGCAAAATGCGCCGAACAATATCCGCGAGAATATTGAACAGTGCAAGCGCAAACGCAAGAAACAGGACGGTTGCAAAAATCACCGGCAAATCCCGGTTGATTAGGCTTTCAATGATCAGATACCCTAAGCCGGGCAGGGAGAAAATATTCTCTACAATCGCGGAGCCCGCCATGCACATTCCCATCATTTGCATAAAGGTCGGCACAACAGAAACAACGGCCTGCCCTGCGGCGTAACGCGCCACAAGATACCGGTCACTCAGCCCCCGGCAGCGGGCATACAGAATACTGTCATCGTTCATGGCGCGTGTAATTGCTTTTTCAATCATCTGTCCGAAAAAGGCGATTCCGCCAACTGCCAGACACAGAGCCGCTGGAAAATAGCGCAAAAACCCTATGTTTCCCGCAACACCGATCAGCCTCCATTTCACCGCGAGTACATCAATAAATGTGGTGGCAAGGTAAAAGGAGGGAATTGAAATTGCGGCTATGGCAATGAGTCTCAGGATTTTTCCCATAAAATTTCGTCTTGCCAGATAACTGATTCCACCGAAGATCAGCGCGCCAACCGCCTGAACCGCAGCGGAAAGAAAAACTATCCTTGCGGTTACCTTGCCCGCGTTCATGATATCGGTAAATACATCCCGGTTATTGACAAGGGATTTCCCGAAATCCAGACGAACGGCGTTCCCCAGCCAATCGGCATATTGAACAACCAACGGTTTGTTCAGCCCCATTTGCTCCCGAATCAGTTCAATCTCGTCATACGATACGCGGAAGCTGCGGCGGGCATAGGCTTCGGCCGCGTCAATCGGGGAGAACCGCATTAAAAGAAAGGTAATTGCGGTTACAAAAAACAGCGTTAAGAATAGTTGAATGATTTTTTGTGTGATAAATTGTTTCGTACTCAATCAAGATTCCTCCATTTTGGTATGCGGGCAGGCTATGCGTCTGTGGATTTCAGCTTCCAGCCGATTGCGCTTTTTCTTCCCAGCACAAAATCGGTATAGATGCCGTTTTCATGAACTAATTTATCATGCGTTCCCTGCTGAACAATCAAGCCTTTCTCTAAAACAAGGATTTGGTCGGCATTACGTACGGTTTTCAGCCGGTGCGCGATCATAATAATCGTTTTGTCCTTTGTCAGCTCTTCAATGGCCGCCTGAAGCCGATCCTCATTTTCCGGGTCAACATTGGCGGTAGCTTCATCAAATATGACAATGGGCGCGTTTTTCAGCATGGCGCGGGCAATCGAAATTCTTTGCTTCTCACCGCCGGAAAGGGAGGCTCCCCCTTCGCCGATCAGCGTGTCGTAGCCCTGAGGCAGTGCGGAGATAAAATCATCACAGCAGGCTCTTTGAGCCGCTTCAACCACTTCTTCACGGGTCGCGCCGGGCTTTCCGAATTTGATATTATTTTCAATGGTATCCGCAAACAGATAAACATCCTGGAACACCATGCTTACATTTGCCATCAGACTGTCGAGCGTATACTCCCGGACATCTCTGCCGCCAATGGTAACAGAGCCGCTGTTTACATCCCAAAACCGGGCAATCAGATTGCAAAGGGTTGTTTTTCCCGAGCCGGAAGGACCGACAATGGCTGTCATCGTCTTTTCGGGGATGGCAATGCTTATGCCGCTCAGAATCGGCCGCTTTTCATAGGCAAAGCTCACATTCCGAAACACAATGTTATAATTGGAGGGATGAAGCACCTTTCCCCCTTCATCCATAACCGGTACATCATCCAATGCGTTTGCCCGGTCAATGGAGGTTTCCGTGAGGCGCAGGGTGGCGGTGCCGCTGCCGGCGGATTTGAGCTGACTGAAGATGATAAAGGACGTAATCATCATCATCAGGCAATTCGTCAGGCTCATGCTGCCGCTCAGGCAGAGCCAGACGGAAGCAAGGATAATCCCCACACTGCACAAATCCAGAACCAGCTGCTGAGCCGCAATATAAGGGGTCATGGCCTTTTCCAGCGCGGCGTTTTTTTTGCAGCTTGCCTCAATGGCCTGATCCACACGCTTATTCTTGGCATAATCCAGATTAAACGCCTTGATTACCGCCATTCCCTGCACGGCTTCCAGCACGGCGCCGACTAAGGATTCCTGTGCCGCCTGACGTTTCGGAGCGTCCAGCTTTGACTTCTTTTCCATCAATGAGGTAATCCGCAAAAACAGCAGCATACCAAAGAGAGCAATCAGACCAATCCGCCAGTCAAAAACCAAAACAATAGCAACAAATACCAAGGCATTGAGAAAGCCTCCCAATGTAGTCACCAGCACAACGGGAGCGGTGTTTTCGACATCGCTTAATATGCTGGTAGCAACGCCTGTAATATTACCGAGATTGTTTTCATTAAAAAATCCCATCGGAACACTTTTTAGCTTATTGCCGATTTGAACACGCTTATTTGCCACCATAAAATAACCGGCGTGTGTCCTTTGCAGCTGTGAATAGTAGCGGGCTATACTCTGACCAATGACGCAGAACAGCATAAGACCCAAGGCAATCCATGCGGCAGAACTATCTTTTGTATGAGATACCAGCGCCTCCAGCACCACAAAAATGGCACTGAACTGTATCGCGTGAAAGATCGCGTTTACGAAGCCCCAAATAACCGATTTGCGGATATTCTCCTGCTCTGTGCCGGAAAATCTCCATATTTTCTTGAAAACCTGAATCATTCTTCCTCACCATCCTTTGCTCCTATATGTGCCTGCCACATCTCCCGGTATAGCTTGCAGCCGTGCAGCAGCTCCCGCTGTGTTCCCGCCCCTTCTATTCTGCCGCCGCTGACGACGACGATTTGATCGGAATCAATAATGGTAGACAGCCTGTGTGCGATGACAATCAGAGTTTTTCCGGTCACCAGCTTGCCAACCGCTTTTTGAATAACGGCCTCGTTTTCCGGGTCGATATAAGCGGTTGCTTCATCGAGAATGACGATGGGTGCATTTTTGAGCATGGCGCGGGCAATGGCAATGCGCTGACGCTCCCCGCCGGAAAGGTGCCCGCCGGCGCCGCCGACCTTGGTATCGTAGCCGCTCTCCAGACTGCGGATAAAGGCGTCGCAGCCAGCGTCTTCGGCAGCCTGCTCCACCTGTGCATCCGTTGCGCCCTTGCGTCCCATGCGAATGTTTTCCCGGATGGTATCATCAAACAGATAATTATCCTGTGACACATAAGCGATTTGTTCAGAAAGCTGGCGCTGCGGAATTTTTCTGACATCCACTCCGCCAAGTGAAACGGAGCCTCCCGTCACATCCCAAAAGCCGGCGATCAGCTTGGTAATGGTTGATTTTCCCGAGCCGGACGGTCCCACAAGAGCCGTTACCGTTCCGGGTCTTACGGTCAGATTGATGCCATCTAAAGCATTTTCTGCATCATCCTGGTGATAAGCAAAGGAAACATCCCGCAGACGAATGGTCAGGTCATCAAATTTCACCTGTTCCTCCGGGCGCGTCAGCTCAGGCGCATTCATAATTTCTTCCACCATATCCACCACCGTACCCACCCTGGCCAGGTCGTCGGTAAAATTTGTTGCGGCAAGAATGGGACCCACAATGCTTAAAGCAAGAATGATAATAGTCATAAACTCAGACGGAGCAAGGCTGCCTCCCAGATAAAACAAAAATCCCGTAGGCAATACCGTAAGCAGCACCGCCGGGCAGATTGCGGTATACGCAGACATGGGCCACTGAACGCTTTTCATCCAGCGATAAAAAAAGGCCGCGTTATCCTTGACCGAATCCGTGTATTTTTGATAGGAGTTCGCACTTTGATTAAACGCCTTGATAACCTCAATTCCATTCACATACTCCACCACTGCGTTGTTCATATTCGTGCTTGTTCTGACAGAAGCTTCGTACTGCTTCGGATAAGATTTCATAACGCCCGCCATAAAGCACATTCCCAGCGGAACGGTGACCAAAGATACGAGCGCCATGCGCCAGTCCAATACAAACAGATAGAGAAGCATCACGATTGGAATCAGGATATTCGCCGTCATTTCCGGCAGCAGGTGCGCCAGCGGCGTTTCCAGACTTTCCACACGATCTACAATCACCCCCATGTGCTGACCGGACGGTGTATCAAGCAGTATCCCCATTGGCAGGCGCGAAAGCTTGGAAACCAGCGCCTTGCGCATATCCCGCAGCACACGGTAGGTTGCCTGGTGTGAAACGGAGGTTGACCAGTTGGCAAAAATAACTCTCAGGATGTAGCCGGCGGCCGCGACTCCGCACCACATCAGATAAAACAAAAAATCTGTCTGACCGGACATCAGCTGAACCAGCATTCTCGCAACCGCGAAATAGGGAACCAAGCCGGATGCTACCCCGAGGATGGCAAGAATCATCGAATCATAAAACCTCTTTTGATACGGCTGGACAAAAACCTTCAAACGCTTGAATGGTCCTTGTTCTTTCTGCTGTGACATAACATGACCTCCCTGTTTTAGGTTAGATTAAACTAACCGAATGTTATCATTGATTAATTTTAAAAGCGGCTAAGGATTTGCGCGTATATTTTTTCGTTTGGATAGCAATTGACTATAAAAAAAGAACCGATATTTGTGTCATCCTACTCACAAATTATCGGCTCTGCGTCTTAGCGTCTGGCTCTGATTGTCGAACTGCGTTAAAATCAATCATTGTTTCATGCCCGCATTTCGGGCAGTATAATGGAAAATTCTTTAGCACGGTATTGCTCGCGATCTTTGTTCGGGTTTTGCTGTTGCAAAAGGGGCAATGTATCCATCCGTCAGTATCTACCGGCAGAGGCTTATCCTTCACCTATTCACCACCTCCTGCAAAAATATCCTTCCATCCGCACACAAAGAATCTCCTCAGGCGGTGGGCATAAGCATAGGCTTCCTCTTTCTCCATATCATGAATTACAATTTCAAACAAGCCGGAGTAATAGGCGCTGGAAAGAATGTGAATCAGCTTCGTGGTAACCTTGCCTGAGGATACCGCGTCTTTGCCCGTTGTGTGCATAAACTTCATGGTATAATCCACGTCAACCTTTACGATATCATTGATGAATTCCGCGTATTTCGTGCCGGATGAGCCGGTAATCAGCAGCTTGAACAAATCAAAGTACTCATAAAGATAATCCACAAAGGTATCCACAAGCGATGAGGAATAATCAAAGGATTGGCAGGTCTGCGTATCCGCCGGCAGCTGGTGAAACCCTTCCTGCTGCTCCTTGAACCACGATTCAAGAACGTTGACCGCAGGCTCCACCACGGCATTAAAAAGCTGTTCCTTATCGGAAAAGCGGGTGTATATGGAGGTTGTGCTGGTATTCGCGTTTAGCGCTATGTTCCGCAGGGAAGCGTCCGTATAGCCTTTTTCTATAAACTCCGCCTTTGCACATTCCAAAACGCGCTCATGAACTCCCGCAATGCGGTTCGCCATACTTGCACCTCCTTATATCAGCGGTATGCTCGGATGTATAACAACGTTCTGTAACACTGTTATACATATTATCACACCTACACGCTCTTTGCAAGCTGTTTCTGTAAAAATATTTGATAAATATAATTATATCATGTGTTATCAAAAGATTTTTATTTTTTGATTATAAGAACCTCCGTGATATTTTTACCTGGTTGACACCTTGCGCTTTAAGATATCGGAAGACTTATTTTAAACGCGGAACCCCACCCGCACCGCATACGAATTTTATCTCTATAAAACCTCTCCGTTCTTTTTGTGCGATTTGCAAGAACCGGACTGCGTAAATTCTTATAGCCGACTATACTATACGGTCTTGACAAACGAGCATATGCCCATTATACTTTAATTGTGCATATGCTCAAAATATTTTTGGAGGTATGAAATGCCCAGGGGATTAAAATGCCGCAGAGTTTGCGCCGTGCCGGAAAACCGAATTTTTACGCCTCAGAAGCAATGCGGCAAAGTTATCATGCTCACGGTTGAAGAATTGGAGGCTGTCCGGCTCTGCGATCTGGAAAGCATGGAACAGGACGATGCCGCAACCAGCATGAATATATCCCGGGCGACTTTCCAAAGAACCTTATATGAAGCCCGGAAAAAAATCACGGAAGCTTTATGGAACGGCAACGCAATTGAAATCGGTGGCGGAAATTATGAATTGGCCCGGCACCCATGCAGATGCCGCAGAAGATGCAGCCATTGCATATTTGATAAGGATTAGGAGTTGGACAATGAACGATAAAGAAAAGATTGCGGAAGACTTATTTTTACAGGGATATAATTGCAGCCAGGCGGTGCTGGCCGCTTTTTCAGACGAAATTGGCTTGGACCGCGAGACGGCATTCAAGCTTTCTTCCTCCTTTGGCGGCGGAATGGGAAGAATGCGCGAAGTATGCGGCGCCGTTTCAGCAATGTTTATGATTGCAGGCATGAAGTACGGTTACAGCAATCCAAAGGATAGCAACGCCAAAACGGAGCATTACAAGCTGATACAAAGCCTCGCTGCGACATTCAAAGAGGAAAACGGAAGTATTGTTTGCAAAGAGCTGCTCGGGCTTTTAAAGGGACCGGATTCACCCGTTCCAGAGGCAAGAACGCCGAGTTATTATAAAAAACGGCCGTGTGTGGAGCTTGTAAAAAGCGCCGCAAAAATCATGAGTGATTATTTGGAGGAAAACAATTATGAAAATTGCAGTAACAACTGAGGGGAACGAAATATTTCAGCATTTCGGAAAATGTCCGGCTTTTACGGTTTTCACCATTGAGAATGGCGAAATTCAAGAAAAAGCCGTGATGGATGCCAGCCAAAACGGTCATGCCGCTTTAACCGGCTTTTTAAAAAGCGCCGGAGTAGGCACGGTAATATGCGGCGGCATTGGCGATGGGGCGCGGCAGATGCTGTCTTCCGCAGGGATTGAGCTTATTTCCGGGATTAACGGTAAAATTGAACCTGCCGTTACTGCCTATCTTTCCGGCAGTTTAACTGATTTGGGCGGTGCATGCAATCACAAGGAGCATGGACACGACCATGTCTGCGACTGCAAAAATCACTGCGACAAATAGGCGGAGCAGGGGTAATGCTCATTTTTTTAATCGTGATGATAGGAGATAGTAACAAGAGTATTTTGAGCAAGGCAAGACGGAGGATTGAGGAATACTGTACGTATTCCGATTGACGACAACGCGGTATTGTTTAAAACAAACTGCCAATATTCATCAGTAATTGTAACTGAAATAAAGGATTCTAATTTGTGGTAAAATAAAGAAAAATCCAAGAATTCCGCTGCCCTCCGGGAGCGTAGTACTCTTGGATTTATTGATATTGCCTGACCTTCGATACTGCGTCATCTTTTCATTATAAATGGACTAACTTCAGCATAAGGCCAAATTATGCTGACACTCCTTAAAAATCACTTGTTGATGAATTCCTTATGATTTACCTTACTCCTGTACTAATTCCCGCCCCCCACGCATAATTATTAGCAATCGGAATCGTTTGGAGGGTGGAACAGTGAAAGGTATTGTTGAGGAGCGCGCCGT
>JAEZWL010000054.1 GCA_023420245.1 Bacillota bacterium
CCACCATACAGGAGAATCGAACTCCTGAAAAAGTAGAAGCACTTAACCGTGACTTTGTGCAGGTTGCAGAGCTTACCGCCGGAGGCGCGTGCCGACTGCAAGTCCTCCCACGGGTCACCAAATTAATTTAGAGTATCCAGAGTAAAACAAACCACCATGCAGGAGAATCGAACTCCAGAAGAGCACAGAAAAGAGAATAGAAAATTAGTTGGTACTGATTACGATGAGGGTCCACCCGTTCCCATCCCGAACACGGAAGTTAAGCTCAACTGTGCCGAAGATACTTGGCTGGCAACGGCCCGGAACAATAGGTAGCGCCAACATAATAAAAAAGACATCCTTAACCGGATGTCTTTTTTATTGTCTCAGCCTTGCAGTCCGTCTTCCTGTCGTTCCATATTTTCAACAACTATATCAAAAGTATCTCCCAAAGACGCGCAGTACTCAAGCACTTTCCAGGGAGTATTGGTATGAAAGTGAATTTTGATCAAGTTATCGTCTCCGACGGCGATCAGACAGTCGCCTTCTATATGGCTTGTAATGTAGTCGCTAATTTGGTCTTCCGAAAGACCGGTTCCTTCGATTAATAGTTGGGTGTCAAACTTGTATTCAATCATGGCATATTCCTCCTCTATCATTTCAGCATTTGTGCTCATAAGCAGACGATTATAGTCTCTACAGAATTGTTTTAAAAACAGAGTGAGAGCTCATTTCCATTATACATCCTTTGTGAGTGTTTTCAATTTAAAATTTTAATTTCATAGTTCTATTATTTTTCTGTACATCAGTCAAATCGGATTGACGGTAATCAAAAATTTTTTTATTTAGAAGATAGCAATCATTCAATCCGTAAGTCTCAACAGAGCAACGCCACATCGAAGCAACAAATTAGAGGTATAAGAATATGCAGGATCTTCTTGGCTGGTCACCGATTATTGTCCGTCATTTGCACTTTGCTTAAAGCTTACGTGAGTTGGACCGCGGAAGGTTGTCTTTAGAAATCAAATTTTTTTGATGCTGTAAATGAATGGCGATATGCCCTATTCCAAGGATTAGAACGGATAAAATCAGCCAGACTACTTTCCCGTAAATCCCCAGAAAAAGAAAGGCGACTACCGGCAATGTCGCGCCTGCAACCGGGACTCCATAAAAATTACTGTAAAAATCCTTTATCGTTTTACTGCTTCTAAAATAACGAATCCACCAGCATTCATATAAAATTAGAAGAGCAATGGCTGCAATCAGCCAGATACTCCAAGCAGACCAGCTTTGGATATTAAAATCCGTAAATAAAAGACTGGTACAAGTAACGCAAACTTGGCCGACTCGTTCTAAAACAACCAGAGCCCTTGCTTCATTCTGGTTGGTGTATCCTTTTGGCGGGCTTTTTGCCCATATCAGATTTGGGATGATAAGCATCATTAAAAATATTAAGCCAACATAAGAAAACCCGAAATGCCCCATTTGTCTTAATTTCCCCTCTTTTGCTCTTGTTTATATCGATTATAGAACAGAAAATTAATCCTGTAAAGCGCGAATAACTTTGATTTCGCCCACGATTTGTTTAAAAGCAATAAAAAATCTCTCGCCGCAGAGTCATACCGCGACGGGAGATTTCAATTTATAGATGAACCTCAAGCATTTACTCAGCAATAGAATAAATGGTCTGTTTCAGCGAAAACTCGTTTACCAGAGATTTCAGGTGCTTTGCTTGCTTTGACATTTCTTCGCTTGAAGCCGCTCCCTCTTCCGCAGTTGCTGAGTTTGTCTGAACAACGGCGGAAATTTGCTCAACCCCCAGAGTTACCTGACTGATGGAGGTCGCCTGTTCATTGGAAGCCTGAGCAATATTGTTAATCAACTGAGTCGACTTTGAAGTTGCGTCGATAACTTCATCCAAGGTCTTAGCAGTGGTGTCGGCAATTCTCTTTCCGTTTTCGATTGCCAGAATGGAGCTTTCAATCAAATCTGTGGTGTTTTTAGCCGCCTCCGCACTCTTGCTTGCGAGGTTGCGAACTTCATCCGCTACAACAGCAAAGCCTTTTCCGGCGGTCCCGGCTCTTGCGGCTTCAACAGCCGCGTTCAGTGCAAGAATATTGGTCTGGCTGGCAATATCGTCAATCGTTTTAATAATATTGCTGATCCTCGCAGACATTTCGCTAATTTCTGACATAGCCTGAAGCATTTTATCCATTTCCTCAGATACTTCATGCATTTTTTCCTGTGCAGTTGTAGAAGAGCGATTTGCGTCGGACGCGCTGGACGCGTTTTGTTTTACCTTAGCGGATATTTCAGAAATCGTTGCGGATAATTGCTCTATTGAGCTCGCCTGCTCCGTTGCACCCTGTGCAAGTGTCTGGGCGACGTTGGATACCTGATCGGAGAACATCGATACCTGACCGGAAGTACTGCTGAACTTGGACAGAGTGTTGTTTAGCATGGATACGATGCCTTCCAGAGCCTGCCGGATTTCTTCAAAATCGCCCTGGTAGTGATTGTTGATTTCTACATCAAAATTTCCGTTTGCCAAGGTGTTCAGAGTGGTTTTGATATCATTGATATACTGTCTCAAATATTCCGTTGTTGCGTTTAAAGCCTGTCCCAGCTCAGCAAATTCGAATGTACCGCTATAGTCAACCGTGACATTCAAATCACCCTGTGACATTTTTAAAAAGGATTCCCGAAAGTATTCGATTGGCTTTATGATAAGAGAAGAAGAGACCTTTGAAATAATCAAAGCCAGAATCAAGGGCAGTACAAGCAGGCTGCCGGCGGCGATGAAAGAATGATATTGCAGAAGCATAAAAACAGCTCCCGCACCGCTTGCAACCGATAAAACGGCAAGCAGAAAATTGACAAAGATAACCTTAGTTTTAACCTTCATTGATAAATTCGCCTCATTTATTAATTGTTAAGCACAGAGACAGCTTCGCTCACCTGCTGAATCTCACTCTCATTCAGAATTTTGCTCGTATCCAGAAGGAGAACCACTTTGTTTTCTACCTTGCCGATCCCGGAAAGGTAGGCGTTGGTGCGGTCTTTCGAAACCTTTGGAGCGGGAGAAATGTCTTCGTCACCGATATTGGTAACTTCATCGACAGAATCGACGATAAAGCCGATATAATTCTGTTCAATCCTTGTTACGATAATACAGGTTCTCTCGTTGTAGGCTTCTTCCGTTTTGCTGAATCTGAGCCGCACATCAATTACCGGAATGATATTACCGCGAAGATTGATAACACCTTTTGCGTACACGGGAGAATCCGGAATGGGCGTAATTTCCTGGATGCCGATGATTTGAACTACATCGGCAATCGGAACGCCGAAAAGCTGACCGTCCGTCCAAAAAGTCAGGTATTTTCCTTTCATCTCATCAATTACGGTCTCTTCATTCAAAGTATCGATTTCCTGTGTAATTTCCATAAGATCACCTCATTTTAGATTTATGATAAATAATCAGTACAATTCTTTTCTGGCGCTTCTAATTTGTTCCCGCTGTTTCTCGAAAATGTATTTGCAGAGCAGATCAAACTGGCGGTTGGTATTATTTTCGAAGGAACAGCCGTAACCGTTTGAGCGGCTGTTTGCTTTTTGATATCTCTGAACCCTGCAGATAAAAGATACCCGGGCATCGGCAAGAGGAAGCGTCGCGTTAAAATAATCCCCGATTCCCAGCGCTTTTCTTGTCTTGATGAAAAAACCGCTCAGACTCAAATCGTTGACATAAATCTGAAATACCTCGACCGGCTGAATCGGCGAGCCGTCAACCTGGGAAGGATAGGCCTGCGTATGTAAATTAAGCCTGAGCCGAAAAAAATTTCGGCGTTCAAAATCATTCTGATCCTGAACATTTGTAATTTGCAGCATTTCCGGCGAAGATAAATACACCTTACCGATTAAGTCCAGCATATTCAGATTATCCGGCTTAATAATAATCTTCACAAGTGTTCCGCAGTGTATGGTGGGAAGAAACTCGATTCCTTTGCCAATTTTTATATCTTTTTCATCAAAATCATTCAGTGTACCGATGGTAAGCCGTTTATCGTCGAGGGTTCTGATTTCACAACTTGACCTTAGATACTGTTGAGATATCGGTTGCATCAGGAGTACCTCCAAAGCAAAGTTTTTCCTTAGAAACAGCAAGATTGCTTAGAAAATCAGAGGGCGGTTTCAAGTACGCGCTCTAAATAACCTTTGCTACTTTAACCTCTTCGTTGTCCTCTGTTAAAATACTGGTCAGGCTTAAAATCATCGCCACTTGGGTGTCAAGCGTGGCGATTCCGGATACATAGCCGCTATCCGAATCTTTGGCAAGTTTCGGAGAATCGCTGATTTGAGACTTGGCTATATCGGCGACGTCGTTTACTCTGTCCACGATAAATCCGACGCTGGTTTCGTTTGTATCCAGTACGACGATGCTGGTGTGTTCGTCATACTCCTTTGGCTCCTTGCCAAGCTTGATTCTGAGGTCGATCAAAGGCACAATTTTACCTCTGAGATTAATTACGCCCTTTACATAGGGAGGCAGCTTAGGCATAAAGGTAATGGGCTGCATCCGGATGATTTCAATGACGGAGCTGCTTTGTACCGCGAAAATCTGTTCCTCAATAAAAAAGGTCAGGTATTTTTCCGTGAAGTCATTGTCGACGCTGTTCATTCTTAATGTATCTTCTACTTTATTTTGCATGTCTATCACCGTTTCTACCGCTGCCGTAACGGATAAATTTTGTCAACTCACTTCGGCAAACTTGACACAGTTACCCTATTAAATTTTTTAATGATAGCTGTTATAAAATATATCGACCCAATTTAAAAAAAATTAGCATTTCAGAATAGAAAAATTACATTTTTCGGTAATTTTATAGAATTCTTCTGCAAGATTAACCTTCATTTATATTTTTGTCGGTAAATTCAGTCTCTTGAAATGCGGCTGGTGTAAAATCGTCTGTCTTTTCCGGAAGCGGCTGCTGTGAATCCTTTGTTTGAAAATTCAAAAAATAAATATAAATATCCACGATTGCCTGGTAAAGCTCAGGCGGAATTTCACTGCCGACGTTGAGCTGGGTCAGAAGGGAGGCAAGGGAATCATCCTGATAAACGGGAATGCTGTTATCCTGAGCAACGGATATGATTCTTTGGGCGATATAGCCGAGACCGGAAGCAACCACCACAGGCGCGCTGTGGGCGGAGTCCTGTGAGTACTTCAGTGCGGCGGCCCGGTTTGCTTTATCATACTGTGACATCGATACCGCTCCTCCTTTCGTTCACTTTTTTGAGGATTTTTTGGGGAGTGGTGGGGCTGCGCTGCGCGGAAATCTGCACATTTTCAGCGGTAAGCCCGTTTTGGGAGAAAATCTCCGAGACCTTCCTGCTAATTTCCATATTTCTATCGGCGAGGGAGACCGGGCAGCTTAAACTGACGGTTGCCCTTTTTTCCAGCAATTCAATGGATGCTTCGAAATACCCCAGCCCCTTTATATCAAAGTTCAGCAGGAGTCTGGTTGGCTGACGGCCGGCAAAATCCGGGGAAGCATTGCTGTCTTTATCGTTTTTTTCAATCCAGATTTCAGAGAACAGAAACTGTCCGTTATAGTTAATCGGCAAAAAAAGGTGGGTAAAGGGCATAAATACGCTGTTGTTCAGAAGAAGGGAGGTTATGGTATCCCGGTTGACCGCAAGATTCACGCTGGAGGAGCTTTGCCTCGGGCTTTCCTCCAGTGCGCTGATCAGGGAAGAGAAAAAGTGGTTCTGGGGCTCCTGCGAGGCCTGGTTCAGATGCTGGATAAACATCGTTTTGATTTCCTCAATTTTAGAGGGTGTAAAGTTTAACTGGTACCGGCAGTAATCAACCAGATTGTTGAACTGCTCCACAAGCTCCTGCCGGGAACCGACATTCAGCCTCGCGGTGTCGTGAACGACAAGGGTAATGCTGTCACGTGCCCGGCCGAAATCATTTGTGGCAGAAACATATTTGCTCAGAAGCGGGATGATTTTTTCCTTTAGAACCGTCAGGTTTTCCTGCTGCCGCTCAACCGGCTGATTGGTATTCAGCTCGCCGGTCAGCTCCTGAACCTTTGTTCCGTAGGAGTTTGGAATCTGCCGGGTTAGAGTGTTCAGCTCCTTTACAATTGATTCTGTGGTATCTCCGATAGAGAAAAAAGAATCATATGCTTTTAACAGGGTTGTCAGGCGCGCGTCAAAGTCACTGCCTGAATACTGGCGGGAAATCTGGCGGAAGATAGCGAAAATCGGAGCGGAAAATTTTGTCTGATTACTGCTCTGGAACAGCAGGTTTTTTAAAATGTCGGCACTTCCCATTTTCATTGCGGCCGCAAGCTGCTTCATCGCGGGGGAAAAGACCCTTGAATTCTGGATATCGTCCGACCGGTTAAAAAGATCCAGCATAATCTGCTGCATGGTTTCTGAAAGACCCGGTGTCTGGTTCAGCTGCTCGACGAATTTGCTGAACACCGAATTACGGTTTATCAGGGTATTAAACGCATTGCCTTGGTCCGATTGATTTTCTACGCCGGGATGGTCCAGTACCGAAGGGTTTACAGCAAGCGGAGGCAAGGGCTGTTTTGGGGGCTGAAGCTTATTTAGCCCTTCATTTGTTGTAATCGGAGTGGTAATACGTAGATTATCCGGCATAAAAACACCTCAAAAATAAAAATTTTGGTATTTATTGAGTTAATTTTATCAGAATTGTTTCGATATATAAGATATCAAGTAAATTAGGCGGTGAAATATACATGGATAATAACATGGAATCTATGCTCGAAGTATATTTGTTTGAAGCAAACGATTTGTTGGAACACCTTGATGAGATATTGCTTAACTGCGAAAAAGCAAATGCTTTTGACACTGACAGCATAAATGAAATTTTTCGGATCATGCACACGATCAAAGGCTCTTCTGCTATGATGCAGTTTAACAGCCTCGCGACGATTTCACATAAGGTGGAGGATCTCTTCTATTATGTAAGGGAACACGGAATTCACTCAAAATATTACAATGAACTCTTTGATCTGATGTTCAAGTCCAGTGACTTTATCAAGGAGGAAGTATCCAAGGTCGAAAATAATGAACCGCTTACTACAAATATCGGCACTTTTGAGGCGGAAATTAACGATTTCCTGAAAAAGATTTCGAATTCGGAAATTGTTGAGAAGCCTGCCGCAGCCGCAGCGGCTCCGGTTGCTCCCGCCGCCGTTCAGGTTCAGCCGAAACCGGCCGAACAGCCTGCGCCGCAGGAGGTAACCGAGGTCAAACCCGTGGCTCCGGTCAATACCGACAAAGATTACCCCTACGCGGTAAGAGTGTTCTTTGAAGAGGAAACCGAAATGGAAAACCTCCGTGCGCTGATGCTGGTGCAGGCTATTTCCGAGGTTTACACCGATATCCGATACGAGCCGAAGGATATCGATACCAATAAGCAGAGCGCCGAGGTTATTATCCAGAACGGATTTACCATCTATTACAAAGAGGAATCCGGTTTAAAGGCGACGCTGAAGCTGATTGAAAATTTTGTATACACAAAGAATTATACGGTAATTGACACTCCTGTTATTGCCAAAACAGCAGTTCAGGATGAAAAATCCGAGAATATGTCACCTGAAAATGCCGTGGCGGGTCATTCTGCCGTAAAGCAGAACCTGATCAATGTAAACCTCTCCAAGCTGGACAACCTGATGGACCTGATGGGCGAAATTGTTATCACCGAGTCCATGGTGACCTCGGCTCCTTCCGCTCAGAATGCCGGCATTGACAACAACTTTACAAAGGCCTCCCGTCAGCTTCGCAAGCTGACCGACGAGCTTCAGGAAATTGTAATGTCCATCCGCATGGTTCCGATTTCCGGAATTTTTCAGAAGATGAACCGCATCGTAAGGGATATGAGCAAGAAGCTGGATAAAGATGTGGAACTGATTCTGGTCGGTGAGGACACGGAAGTGGATAAGACAATCATTGACAATATCGGCGACCCGATTATGCATCTGGTTCGCAATTCAATGGATCATGGAATTGAAACCAAGGAGGAACGCGCAAAAACCAACAAATCTCCCAAGGGTAAGGTTATTCTTTCGGCGCACAATACCGGAGGAGAAATTTTGATTGCGGTTCAGGACGATGGAAAAGGAATTAACCGCAAATCCGTACTGGAAAAGGCAAAGCGGCAGGGGATGCTGAAGAAGCCGGAAAAAGATTACACCGCAAGGGAAGTATACAATTTTCTCCTGATGCCTGGGTTTTCAACGAATGAGGTTGTTACCGAGTATTCCGGGCGCGGCGTGGGTATGGATGTTGTGAAAAAGAACGTGGAAAAAATCGGCGGCGATGTAACCATCGACAGCGAGCTGGGCAAGGGGACCAAGACGCTCTTTAAAATTCCGCTGACGCTTGCTATTGTAAACGGCATGAAGATTTCTGTGGGAAATTCCGTGTTTACCATTCCGATCAACAACATTAAGCAGCTATTCAAGGTGAGCAAGAGCAGTATGCTTCACGACACCAACGGCAACGAGATTATCATGGTAAGAAATCAGTATTTTCCGGTTATCCGCCTGCACGATACCTTTAATATAGACACAAACGTAAAGGATATCGAAGAAGGCATTGTAATTCTGGTGGAAAACCATGAAAAGGCCTATTGCATTTTTGCGGATAATCTGCTGGGCGAGCAGCAGGTCGTTGTGAAATCGCTCCCCTCCTATCTCAGTCAGTTTGAGGTGAAAGAAACAGGGGTTGCCGGCTGTGCGGTTTTGGGCGACGGCAGTATCACGCTTATCCTGGATATCGTAAATCTTTATAATAACAATTAGGGGTTGCTGCACAGGAACTGTTGGAGGGTAGGATGATACATTTAACGGATCAGGAATTTGGGGATATTGTATCCTATATTAAAAGCAATTATGGAATTAATCTGATTAACAAACGGCAGCTCATTGAGGCAAGAATGTTTTCCGTGCTAACGGAAAAGGGGCTTACCAATTTTACTGATTATTTTAAGCTAATTAAGCAGAACAACACCAATGAAGTCACGATTATGCTGAATAAGCTCACGACCAATCACACATACTTTATGCGGGAAGAAGCACATTTTGACTTTCTAAAAAATACGATCCTTCCCGCGCATGAAAAAACGAATGCAAAGAAGGATATCCGGATTTGGAGCGCGGGATGTTCCTCCGGGGAAGAAGCGTACACCACCATCATGGTAATTATGGATTATTTCGGGCTTCAAAAAGCGGTGTGGGATTACCGGATTCTGGCAACCGACATTTCTGCCAAGGTGATGCAGGAGGCGCAGGATGGGTTATACGGCAAAGAGTCCTTAAAGAATATTCCGCTTGCGTGGGAGCATAAATATTTCACGAAACAGGGCAGTGAACACTATGTTCTAAACGAAGAGGTGCGCAAGCAGGTAATCTTCCGTCCCTTGAATCTGATGGAGCCGTTTTCTTTCCGCCAGCCGTTTGACCTGATTTTTTGCAGGAACGTGATGATTTACTTCGACCAGCCTACCAGAAATATCCTGATCAATAAGTTTTACGACGTGTTAAAGCCGGGAGGCTATCTGTTTATCGGGCACTCAGAAACTGTGCAGAGGGATACGTCAAAATTCATTTATATTCAGCCTTCTATTTATCAGAAAGGATATTAGCAAATGCCGCTTAAACATATCATAAAGGTTTTGATTGTCGACGATTCGTTGTTTTTTCGAACCGCGTTGCAAAAAGCGTTGAGCAATGACGCCAGCATCGAAATTGTTGGCAGTGCGGGCAGTGCGACAGAGGCTGAAAAGAAAATCAAGGAGCTGTCTCCGGATGTCGTAACCATGGATGTGGATA
>JAEZWL010000094.1 GCA_023420245.1 Bacillota bacterium
GTCTGCGGGGTCATGCCAGGTGACATCCGCCGGGGGGTTGCCTGTTGTTTTTAACTGAATATTAACCGAAGCGCCGGCGGTATCCAAGGAAAACTGGTTATAATGAATGTCGTCAACCAGACTGAATTTTTTATCACCGGAAACCAAATCAATTTGCATGGTATTAACAGAAGAGACGCCCACAGCAATCTGTGTTTGCGACACTTCGATATTGGCGAATTTAGAGAGGCTGTCGATCATTGAATTACGGCGGTCCTTCAGCTCCAGCGCGTTGGAGCCGGAAATCTCCGAGTTTTTAATTTCCGCGTTCAGCGAAGCAATATCCCGAAGCAGCTGGTTTGCGGTCTCTATCGAGTTTTTCTGGAGCTTATCCAGTGTTTCTTTTTTTATACTGGCCAGATTATTGGCTGCCAGATGGAGCGTGTCGGTAAGCTTTGAGGCGGTTCCCTTTAAATTATCCTCAAATCCTGCGGCCTTGGTGCTCTGATAGGAATTCAGCGTGGAAATGAGCGCTGAAAGCTGCGCGTTGATGCCGTTGCTGACGGTTTCATCCAGCTTTTTATCGATGGAGGTTAACGTATTTAAAATCGTACCGGTTTGACCGACCACCGCGTTTTTCTGACGGTAGCGGATATCCAGATAAGAGTCTCTGCTTTGAATCAAACCGTTGCTGTCAACACCGTTGCCAATTTGCAGATTGGAGCCCGCAATCCGTGAGCCCCCCGTCGGGCCGATCGAGGAGGTAAGAACGCTTTGCTTTGTGTAGCCTTCCGTGTTAACGTTCGCCATATTCTGCCCGGTAACCTGAAGGTTTGCGCGCGCGCCGCGAATGCCGCTTTTGGCTATATATAAACCTGAAAAAGTGGATAGTGACATATGAATGACCTCCTATACTTTTTTCGAAAGGATTCGGGAAGAGGTGGCATTTTCCACAGCCTGTGCGTTATATAATCTCTGAAGCTCCGGCTGGCTTTTTATTTTTTCCAAATTGACCTCGATGCGGTGCAGCTTCAATTTGGTCATGTAATTGCACCTTGAATTTATATGCTTGAGGTTATTTAAAACCTGTGATAATCTATTGTAAAGAAGTTGGGCTTCTTCCCGCGCGGATTCATCCAGCAGCGCAATCAACTCCCTGAACGTTGCTTTGGGGCTTTCGGTCCTGGCCATAAGCTTATCCCGCTCCAGCTCCATTCCCCGTGATTTCAGCATAAAAGCTTCCTCGTTTTTTACCATTTGATCGATATGATCCAGGCGGTTCGCAATGATCTCATTGTATTTGTTGGTTTCAAGCTGAAGAAAGTCTTCATAAAACGCAAGGTAACGCTGGAAAAATGATAAAAATTCAGCGGATAAAGAGCTGCTGATCATAAATTATATCCTTTCAAACATTTCAAACGGCAAAACAATCAGTTAATCGTTCCCGAGCATAATTTTCGCCATCTGCTTCGGGTCAACCTGATACTGATTGGAGTTAATCTGAGCTTTCAGCATATTCAAAAAAGAAACGTTTTTATCCTGCTTCATGTCTGTCAATACCTGATCTCTTGTTTTTGACAGACTGGTATATTTCATCTGAATTTGCGAAAATTCGATGGTGTCAGTATTTGAAGTGGCAGCAAGGCCGTTTTTGCTAACATCTTCTGCCTCTTTTTTGCCCGGTACGGCGTTTGCCGAATCCAGCTTTCGACTGGAATTGGAGTAAAGATTCAGAATGTTATTTGGAATATAACCGGGGCTGTTAATGGTCATATACTTCACCTCAAAAGTAAATATCGGCATGTTCAAAAATAAATTTAGGTACGGAATAAGAGATTTGCTTCAATCAAATATTAACAATATGTTAACAAAATGTGACTTGTTTTTTAAATGCAGACAACATTCCTAACCGTATCTAATGAATCTGTTGACTTTTGTCGCATATTATATATAATTGTAAATAAAGAATGCATATAAATAGGAAAAAAAAATTCTTGAAATTGTTAGGGTAATGAAAAGATTTTTTATAGATAAAAAGCGAACTTAATTTTTTAGGAGGCGATTTTTTGAATTGGTTGGACAGCGTTTCCGGGAATCTTCTGACAAAGGATTTAGACGGCCTTTGGGTAAGGCAAAAAGCAATTTCGGATAACCTCGCGAATGTTAATACACCGGGTTACAAAAGCAAAAGTGTCAGCTTTGAAGATCAGCTCCAGGCGAAGCTTTCTGAGAATTATGGCAATAAAAATGAAACGATTGAGGCGCTTCAAGGCACACAGCCGGTCACGGCGGAATCAAACCAGGGCTCGCTGAGGCTTGACGGCAACAATGTGGATGTGGAACAGCAGAACGTGGAATTGGCCCGTACCCAACTCAATTATTTATTTTCGCTGCGCGAGCTTTCAGATTCTTTCTCACGCCTGAGTTATGCGATTACCGATGGGAAATCTTGATTAATTACGATATAGGAGAATCGAAATGGCATTTTTAAATTCGTTGGATATCAGCGGCTCGGCTCTTACTGCGGAAAGAGTCAGAATGGACGTTATTTCTGAAAATATTGCGAACGCCAGCACAACGAGAACGGAAGAAGGCGGCCCCTACCGCAGAAAAATGGTGGTTTTGGAGCCGGTTAGCAAAAAATCCTTTCAAGAATTAATGCAGAATAATATCAACTCCATGCAGCAGAGCAAAGGGGGAGTAAAGGTGGCTCGGATTGAGGAGGATCAGTCTGAGTTTAATTTGGTTTATGACCCCACCAACGCGGACGCGGACGCACAGGGTTATGTAAGAATGCCGAATGTTGATCAGACAAAGGAAACACTGGATATGATGTCTGCTACAACATCATATAACGCCAATTTAACCGCGTTTAACGCGGTAAAAATGATGGCCTCTAAAGCTTTAGAAATGGGAAGGTAATGAGCTATGCAAATTAATCCGATTGAAACGGTGAATTCAATTGCTGATTTAACAAAGGTCAGTAAAGCTTCCGGACAGTTAAACGATAACGCGAGCACGCTTCCTTTTCAATCTTTGTTTGAAGATGCTGTCAACAATGTAAAATCGACAAATGCTGATGTGAATCAGGAAGTTTATAAACTTGCCACAGGCCAGTCGGACGATTTACATACTGCGGTTATCGCGTCACGAAAGGCTACGATGTCAGTTCAATTGCTGGTGCAGCTACGGGATAAGGTTCTTGAATCCTATAATGAAGTAATGAGAATGGGCGTTTAATTTCAAAACCTTAAAAAGGCAGGCTGCTGGATGAATGAATGAGAAAATAAAAAAATATATTGATCCAATTAAAAGTTTTTGGGTCAGTCTTACAAAAAAGCGTAAGACAATTCTGGTCAGCGTGATAGCAGGTGTGATTGCCTTTTCTGTTTTAATCACCGCACTGCTTAACGTTGAGCCCCTTGTGGTGCTGTATCCCGGGCTGGATCATCCAGAAGCCGTGGAGGTAATGAATGAGCTCAAGGATATGGGAATCGGCTACAAGGAAGAGAACGGAACAATCTTTGTCCCGAAGGATAAAGAAAACTCCCTTCGGATGCAGCTTTCCAACGAAGGGCATCCGAAAACAGCGCCGAATTATGATTTCTTTACGAAGAACATCAATGTTATGTCCACGGATTATGAGAAAAAAACCATCGAAAAATATCAATTAAATACAAGGCTGGAGGCCGTAATTAAGACAATCGACGGCGTTCAGAACGCGAGCGTAACCATCAGCATTCCTGATGAGAGCAGCTACGCATGGGACACGAATGCTTCGGTTGCCTCCGCATCTGTCACTTTACAGCTTCAGTCAGGTAAATCATTAACGTCGAAGCAGGTTAATGGGATTAAGCAACTGGTTACAAAGAGTGTTCCGAATTTAAAAGTGGAAAATGTTGCCCTAATTGATACCGCGACGGGCGAGGAGCTGAGCGGCTCAAGCTTCGGAGGCTCTAATCAAATCGAGATATCCCAGTTTAAACAGGCAATTGAAAAATCTTACGAAGCGGATATTGAAAAAGGCGTGATGTCCGTTCTGGTTCCGCTTTTCGGGGAAAGCAACGTAAAGGTTACGGCAAAAAGCTCCATGGATGGAGATAAAAAGGTACAGGATATCCTGACCTATCAGCCTACTTCCTCTTCGGAGAACAAGGGGGTTATTACCGAAGAATCTACTAACAAGGAGCAGAGCACGGAAAGCAAGCCTGCGTCCCAGGCGCCGGCCGGAACCCAAACCAATTCAGAAGTTTCCACCTATCCGGGCGTGTCGGTTAACGGAAATGTGATTTATACGAAGGACGCGCAGACCTATAAATATCTGGTCAGCCAGGTTAAGGAACAGGTACAGAGCGACGCGGCCAGCGTGAAGGATATGACGGTTTCTGTTGTAGTGAACAAAGCGGGGATGGATGATACGCAAAAGCAGCAGATTAGCCAGCTCGTTGCCAACGCGGCACTCGTCGATGTGAGCAAGGTGTCCGTTTATTCCGGTACTTTCGCGGCACCGAAGGCAGCCCCGACCGATGTAAAGCCCGATTCTCCGTCGCTTGAGCAGCTTCTTATTTACGGCGGGGCGGCATTGGGAACCCTGTTGGTTGTAGTAATCATCGTATCGGTGGCTCTTGCTTCAAAGCGGAAGAAGAGACGCGAAGAGCTGATGGGACCGGAAGCAAATGAAGAGGTTCCCGAAGATTTCTACGAGCTCAAGCCTGTTGGGGAAGAATCTCAAAATGAGGCTGGGAATGGTGAAAATGCGATAGAAACGCTGAGGGGAAAATCGAAAGCTACTCCGCGGGAGCCGCTGAAGGCCATTGAGGAAACAAGGGCGGCTGAAAATTCGGAGCAGGATGCCCTGAAAAAGGAAATCCAGGATTTCTCATCGCAGAATCCGGAGATTGCTGCTCAACTGATTAGAACCTGGCTGAGAGGAGAAGATTACAGTGGCTGCACAAAAGCTAACCGGACAGCAGAACGCAGCTGCAGTAATGATCGCACTTGGGGCGGATAACGCATCTAAGATCTATAAATTTCTAAAAGAGGATGAAATTGAACAGCTTACCTTTGAGATTGCAAGGCTGTCCCAGATTTCTTCTAGCCAGATTGAGGACGTTTTATCCAGCTACTATCAGTTTTGCCTGACTCAAAAGGTTGTAACCGAAGGCGGCGTGGAATATGCCCGCAATATCCTCGAAAAAGCCTTTGGTTCCCAAACCGCTACCTCTTTACTGGATCGAATTACAAAGTCATTAAGAACCAAGGCTTTTGAATTTATTCGGAAAGCCGATTATAAAAATCTAATGACCATTATACAAACGGAGCATCCCCAGACCATCGCCTTAATCCTTTCTTACGCCCGGGCAGACCAGGCGGCGGCGGTAATTGCCGAGTTACCCAAAGAAATCCGGCTGGAAGTGGTGGAACGCATTGCTACGATGGACCGCACGTCTCCGGA
>JAEZWL010000185.1 GCA_023420245.1 Bacillota bacterium
TTTTCCGCCTGTGCCAATACAATCCAAAGCCTGCGCCAGGTTCTGAATTTTTTATCCGGCGAAAACAGATATTTCATCTCATCATCGGCATAGCGGGATGAGAGTGGCGATTCATAAGTATTTTTCAATTGATGCTCTCCTCCAAACAGAGAATATTATAAAAGAAACTTTAAAATCTCTTAATTGGTGTGCAGTAATTATAATCCTTACTTGCAATATTGTAATCGGGAATATGAGCGGGATATCTTCCGGAAAAGCAGGCGTCGCAATAGCCGCTGCAGCTTCCTTGTAGCATCTTCGGAAGATTTTCAAGGTTTAAGAAATCAATAGAATCAGCGAAGCACATCTTTCCGATTTCCTCCACACTGTGCTGGCAGGCAACCAAATCTTTCTTGGAGGGAATATCCGTGCCGTAATAGCAGGGCCATAAAAACGGTGGTGAGCTGATCCGCAAATGAACCTCTTTCGCGCCTGAATCCTTCAGCATCGTAACAATTCGTGCACAGGTTGTCCCGCGAACAATGGAGTCATCCAGCATAACGACCCGTTTTCCCTTTACCGAGGTTCCCAATGAATTCAGCTTAATACGAACACTGCGCTCCCGTTCCGACTGGTTCGGTTTAATGAAGGTACGGCCGATATAGGTGTTTTTTACAATTCCCTTTTGGAAAGGAATCCCGGACTCTTCGCTGTAACCGATTGCCGCGTCGATTCCGGACTCCGGCACACCGATGACCATATCGGCATCTACCGGTTTTTGCCGAGCGAGCAGACGCCCAGCTTCCTTCCGTGCTTCGTAAACACTGATGCCATCCACAACACTGTCTGTTCTTGCAAAATAAATATATTCAAAAACGCAGAGCGATTTTTTCACTGCGACGGGGTCTTTTATAGAGCGCATTCCTTTGCTGTCAACCACAATGATTTCTCCCGGCTCCACGTCGCGGATAAATTCAGCGCCGCAAGCGTCGAGCGCGCAGGTTTCGGAGGCAAAAACATAGGAATTTTCAATTTTGCCGATACAAAGCGGGCGGAACCCGTGCGGATCCCTTGCGGCAATCAGCTTTTGAGGACTCATAACTACCAGAGAATAGGAGCCTTGAATCTTAGGCAGGGCACGGCGAACCGCCTCTTCAATGGAAGGGGAATCCACGCGTTCACGGGCAATCATATAAGCAATTACTTCCGTATCTATGGTCGTCTGGAAAATACAGCCGCGATGCTCCAACTCGTGGCGAAGCTCATAAGCATTGGTAAGATTGCCGTTATGGGCGATTGCCAGAGTGCCCTTGATATAACGCATAACGAGCGGCTGTGCATTTTCACGCACACTGCCGCCTGCGGTGGAATAACGAACATGTCCCACAGCCATTTGCCCTGTAAGCTCATTCAAAATCTTATCGTTAAAGGCTTCGGTAACCAGTCCCATGGCCTTTGAATAGGAGATTACGCCCCTGTCGTTTACCGCGATGCCGCAGCTTTCCTGCCCTCTGTGTTGCAGGGCAAAAGACCATTATAGGCCATATAGGCAGGGTTTACCTCATCACTGCTGGAATAAATGCCGAATACTCCGCATTCCTCATGCGGTTTGGAATTATCATAATCCAAAACAGAACAGTTCAATTGTTCACCATCCTATCTAAACTTATAAGCCGATTCTCTTCATTACCTCTGCATAGGCTTCCTCTACTCCGCCGAG
The DNA here is from genome assembly GCA_023420245.1 of Bacillota bacterium. Taxonomy (GTDB): domain Bacteria; phylum Bacillota; class Clostridia; order Oscillospirales; family Acutalibacteraceae; genus DATAML01. Next base: position 1,700 of record JAEZWL010000185.1, read on the forward strand.
ATCTCTGCGGAAACGATCCTTATCAAGCTTTTCGTGAGTATTAACATCCCAGAAACGGCAGGTATCCGGCGAAATCTCATCCGCAAGAATAACACCTTCGGCGCAGCGACCGAATTCAAGCTTAAAATCAATCAGCTCGATATTTACAGAGAGAAAAAATTCTTTTAGAATCTCGTTGATTTTTAAAGACATGCTGCTGATTTGGTCAATCTCTTCCTTGGTCGCAAAATCCGCGGCAAGGATATGGTACTCATTTACCATTGGGTCGCCCAGATCATCATTCTTATAGCAGAATTCCAGCACCGGGGTTTTCATCGGGACGCCTTCCTCCATACCAAGTCTTTTTGCAAGACTGCCGGCGGCTTTATTTCGAACGATCACTTCAAGCGGAACAATGCTTACCTTTTTGACCAGTGTTTCACGGTCACTCAGCTCTTCCACAAAATGAGTTTTAATGCCTTTCTCAGCCAGCATTTTGAACATATAATTTGACATCTTGTTGTTCACAACCCCCTTGCCAACAATCGTACCTTTCTTTTGACCGTTAAAGGCTGTGGCATCGTCTTTATAATCCACAATGCAATAGTCCTTATCGTCTGTCGCATAAACCTTTTTTGCTTTTCCCTCATAAAGAAGTTCACATTTTTTCATTTTGTTTTCCTCCATAAATAAAATTTATTCAGTTCTGTTTAAACCATATAAAACGGTATGGCGCAGAAATTGTTACGGATTATTTTCAGAAGCTCAGATAAAATTTAAGAAGGTAGCAACCTTTGTGATATCAATAACCGACAGTTGCGTTGTTTCCACATGTTTTGCGCAGGTTAGAAACGCATTCGCCGTATCAAGCGAGGTCAGGCACGGAATACCGGCCTCTACGGCATTTCTGCGGATTTGATACCCATCGCGGTTATGAGCCACGCCTTTGGAAGGCGTATTGATGACCAGATTAATCTTGCCGGATGTAATATGGTCAAGAATATCCGGGTTTCCAGTGCCAATTTTATTGGTACGGATGGTTGGTATCTCATTATCGTTAAAGAAATCGGAGGTTCCCGCGGTCGCGTAGATAGTCCAGCCTAATTCATAAAGACCGCGTGCAATCGGAAGCGCCTCATCCTTATCGCTGTTTTTTACAGTGAAAATGACCTTGCCGTTCTTGATCATATGAACACCGGCACCGTAAAACGCCTTGATCAAAGCTTCATCAAAGGTTTTCGCAATACCAAGACCCTCACCGGTCGACTTCATCTCCGGTCCAAGGTTTACATCTGCACCGTACAGCTTTTCAAAAGAGAATACCGGCATCTTAATCGCAATTAAGTCTCTTTCTTTCTGAAGACCATAATGATAGCCCATATCCGGCAGAGTCTTGCCAAAGAAGGTTCCGACAGCCAACGGAACAATCGGAATTCCGGTTACCTTGCTGATATACGGCACCGTTCTGGAAGAACGCGGGTTCGCTTCAATAACATAAACTTCATTGTCTTTTACAATAAACTGAATATTCAGCAGCCCTTTTACCTTGAGCGCTTTGGCAAGGTGGCGGGTATATTCCACAATGATATCCTGCATATCCTTGGCGACGTCCATCGCCGGGTAGACCGAGATACTGTCTCCGGAATGAACACCTGCGCGCTCGATATGCTGCATAATTCCGGGAATGACGGAGTCAATGCCGTCGCAGACCGCGTCAACCTCGACTTCGGTGCCCATAATGTATTTATCAACGAGAATCGGATGGTCCTGCTGAATACGGTTAATGATTGCAATTTGTTCCGTGATATCCTGATCAGAATACGCGATGTGCATTCCCTGACCGCCGAGAACATAGGAAGGGCGAACCAGAACCGGGTAGCCAAGCTCATTTGCTGCCCTGATTGCTTCGTCGCAGGTAAACACCATGAGTCCTGCCGCACGCGGAATTTCACATTCAGACAGAATCTGATCAAACCGCTCCCTGTCCTCCGCGCCGTCAATGCTGTCAAATGAAGTTCCGAGAATCGGAATTCCCATTTTTTCAATTGCTCCGGCCAGCTTAATTGCTGTTTGACCGCCGAACTGAACCACTGCTCCATCCGGCTTTTCAAGCTGAACAATATGCAGGACGTCCTCTTCGGTCAGGGGCTCAAAGTAAAGCTTATCGGCAATATCAAAATCCGTACTTACGGTTTCCGGATTGTTGTTTACGATGATGGTTTCGTAGCCAAGGTCTCTAAGTGCCCAAACACTGTGAACCGAACAGAAGTCAAATTCGATCCCCTGGCCGATTCGAATCGGACCGGAGCCGATAACCAGCACTTTTTTTCTCTCAGCCTGCGGAACAGACTCGTTCTGAATTCCGTAGCTGGAGTAGTAATACGGCGTTGCCGCGTCAAACTCAGCCGCACAGGTATCAACCATTTTATAGACCGGTTTTACGTTCCAATCTTCCTCAATCTTACGGATATCCTCAACGCTCATTCCGTTCAGCTCGGAGATCGTTTTGTCAATAAAGCCCAAATTCTTTGCTTTAAACAGCAGCTCTCGATCCAGAGAATGAGAAGCAAGCTCTTTTTCTACATTGATAATCGAAAGAAGCTTTTCAAGGAACCAGAGGTCAATTTTGGTGATGTCGTGGATTTCCTCCAAAGCGGTCCCGCGTCGGATTGCTTCGGATACCACCCACAGTCTGCGGTCATCCACATCATGAATACGGGTGCTTATCTCATTGTCAGAAACATCCTTCAGGTTTTTATCAATCAAGCTGAACATATTCTGTTCCAGAGAGCGGATGGACTTCATTAAAGCCGCTTCAAAGGTCGGCGCAATTCCCATAACCTCGCCGGTTGCCTTCATTTGCGTACCAAGGCTGCGCCTTGCATATACAAATTTATCGAAAGGCCATTTGGGAATCTTTACAACGCAGTAATCGAGCGTCGGCTCGAAGCACGCATATGTTTTCTTGGTAATGGCGTTCTGGATTTCATCCAGCGTGTAACCGAGCGCAATTTTTGAAGCAACCTTCGCAATCGGATAGCCGGTCGCCTTGGAGGCAAGCGCCGAAGAGCGGCTGACACGCGGATTTACCTCGATAACGCAGTATTCAAAGCTCTTTGGGTTCAGCGCAAACTGTACGTTGCAGCCACCCTCCACTTTTAATTCCCGGATAATGGACAGCGCGGCGCTTCTGAGCATCTGAGTTTCCTTATCGGCAAGCGTTTGGCACGGGGCCACAACGATGGAATCTCCGGTATGAACTCCGACCGGGTCAAAGTTCTCCATGTTACATACCGTGATACAGTTGCCATTATGGTCACGCATTACTTCATATTCGATTTCTTTCCAACCGGAAATGCAGCGTTCAATCAACACCTGATTGACGCGGCTGCGGTGAAGCCCGAGCGTGGCAATGGAAATCAGTTCTTCTTCATCAGCTGCGATACCGCCGCCGCTTCCGCCCAAGGTATAGGCCGGGCGTACAACAACCGGATAACCGATTTTACCGGCAGCCTTTATGCAATCCTCGACGGTTTCGGCAATCGCGCTTTCCGCGCAGGGCTGATCGATGCGTTCCATGGCCTCCTTGAAAAGCTCACGGTCCTCCGCCATCCGGATGGTATCGGCGTTGGTTCCGATCATTTCCACATGATTTTCCTTTAAGAAGCCGGATTCCTCCAGTTCTACGGCAAGGTTCAGCGCATTCTGACCGCCAAGGGTAGGCAGAATGCTGTCTGGATTCTCTTTAAGAATCACTTTTTTAATGGTTTCAACCGTTAACGGCTCGATATAGACTTTATCCGCAATCTGCTTATCCGTCATAATTGTCGCCGGGTTGGAGTTGATGAGAATAACCTCAACGCCCTCTTCGCGAAGCGCGCGGCAGGCCTGTGTACCCGCATAGTCAAATTCAGCCGCCTGCCCGATGATAATCGGACCGGAGCCGATGATAATTACTTTCTTTATTTCCGGTCTCTTCATATCCTGGCTCCTCCTATCAATTGAATAAACTTGTCGAACAGGTAGCCCGTATCAAGAGGTCCCGGCGAAGCCTCGGGGTGAAACTGGACGGAAAACGCTTTTCCGCTCTTATAGTTTAATCCCTCAATACTGCCGTCATTCATGCTGATAAAGCTGATGTCGGCTACTGAAGGATTAACCG
>JAEZWL010000189.1 GCA_023420245.1 Bacillota bacterium
CCTGTGCTAATCTCTTCATGGGAAGTTTCTGTCCTCTCCTGTGGAATGGTTTGTGGTGAACTCATTCTATCACATGGAGGGCTTTTACTTCCTCTTTTATTGGGTCACATCATTTTAACCTATACATGATATAAAGAAATAAAGAACAAACTGTGAATACCCATGGCAAATGTATCCTTATCCACTTATCGCAGATTATGATCTTACCTTGAAATACCTGAAAAAACCGGTTCGATTAAAAACGGGCGTTCCGCATTGACAGACAGACCGTGAATCGATTATAATAAAGGTACAAACAAATAGCGGCTTTTATTACTGACGGATAATTGTGGGCAACCACAGGGGAATAAGAGCCGAGGATCAGCCGACCGTCTGGGCAGCATTTGGGGTTACCGAGTGCCGCTCTTTTTTATTTTGTACAGAATGAAGGACAAAAAAGAGCGGCTCCCAAATGCTTACGTAACAGAAGGAGCAGAGTATGGAAAATTTGGCATGGCAAGGTTTTGTCAGCGGAGAATGGCAGGACGAAATAAATGTGCGGAATTTTATTCAGACCAATTATACCCCGTATGAGGGCGATGAAAATTTCCTGACCCCGGCGACAGAGCGTACGGAAAAGCTGATGAGGAAGCTGAACCATCTGTTTGAGCTTGAGCGGGAGTTTGGCGACGTTCTGGATATCGACACCCAGACGGTAAGCTCGCTTACCAGCTACCCTGCGGGTTATCTGGATAGGGAAAATGAGATCATTGTCGGCTTGCAAACCGACCGCCCGTTAAAACGGGGGGTAAATCCCTTTGGCGGACTGAATATGACGCGCAAAGCGTGCGAAGCCTACGGCTACAAGCTCTCTGAGAAGGTGGACAAGGAGTTCCAGTACCGCACGACCCACAATGAGGGCGTATTCCGCGCCTACACCGATGAAATTCGTGCCGCCCGCCACTGCGGCATTATTACCGGGCTGCCGGACGCCTACGGAAGAGGCAGGATTATCGGCGATTACCGCAGAGTCGCGCTTTACGGTGTGGATCGCCTGATTGAAGAGAAAAGAAAGGATAAAACGCTGGTTGGAGCGCAGCGTATGGACGCGGACAACATCCGGCTTCTTGAGGAACTGTATCAGCAGATCACCTTTCTGGGATATTTGAAGGAAATGGCACAGCAGTACGGCTTTGATATTTCGGGTCCGGCTAAGAATGCGAAAGAAGCGGTGCAGTGGCTGTATTTTGGCTACTTAGGCGCCATTAAGGAGCAGAACGGCGCGGCAATGAGTCTGGGGCGCGTGAGCACGTTCCTGGATATCTACTTTGAGCGCGACCTGAAAAACGGTTTGCTTACGGAGGAGCAGGCGCAGGAAATTCTGGATGATTTCGTGATGAAGCTTCGTATGGCACGGCATCTGCGTACTCCGGAATACAATGAGCTGTTCGCCGGCGACCCCATGTGGATTACGGAAGCAGTCGGCGGAATGGGAGAGGACGGGCGCACGCTGGTGACAAAATCCTCCTACCGCATCCTCCATACGCTTTATACCCTCGGCGCTTCCGCCGAACCGAACCTTACCGTGCTTTGGTCGGAGCGCCTGCCCCGCAGCTTTCAGCGGTTCGCCGCCAGGGTTTCGTGTGATACAGACGCCATCCAGTATGAGAACGACGACGTAATGCGTCCGAAGTTCGGCGACGACTACGCAATCGCGTGCTGTGTCTCCGCTATGCGTTTGGGCAAGGATATGCAGTTCTTCGGGGCGAGGGCAAATCTGGCGAAGCTGCTCCTGATGAGTCTGAACGGCGGTCGCGATGAAAAGAGCGGAAAGCAGGTCGCCCCCGCACACACTCCTTATGGTGGGGAGTATCTGGATTATGATAAGGTTTTGCAGGGAATGAGCATCTATCGCGAGTGGCTGGCAAAAACCTATGTAAGCGCGATGAATATCATCCATTACATGCACGACAAATACGCGTATGAAAAAACGCAGATGGCTCTGCACGATACTTCGGTGCACCGTTTCATGGCGTTTGGCGTAGCCGGAATGTCCGTTCTGGCGGATTCCCTTTCTGCGATCAAATATGCAAAGGTAAAGTGCCTGCGCGACGATACCGGTCTGATCACCGATTTCGAAATCACGGGTGAGTATCCCGCCTTCGGCAACGATGACGACCGTGTGGATTCCATCGCGCAGGAGCAGGTGAAGCTGTTCTACGAGGAGCTGAAAAAGAATCCGACTTATCGCAATGCGGAGCACACGCTTTCCATTCTGACCATTACCTCCAATGTTGTCTACGGAAAGAAGACCGGCGCGACTCCTGACGGAAGAAAAGCCGGGGAACCCTTCGCTCCCGGAGCGAACCCCATGCACAACCGCGAAAAGAACGGGGCGCTTGCCTCCCTGAACTCGGTCGCAAAGCTCTCCTATGATATCTGCAAGGACGGAATCTCCAACACATTTTCGATTGTTCCGCAGGCGCTGGGGCATGAGAACGAGGAGCGTTACCGCAATCTGGTCTCCATTCTCAACGGCTATTTTCAGCAGAAGGCGCACCATATCAACGTCAACGTGCTGAACAAGCAGACGCTGATTGACGCCTGCGAGCATCCGGAGCTTTACCCGAACCTGACCATCCGTGTTTCGGGCTACGCCGTGAATTTCCACAAGCTTTCCAAACAGCAGCAAAGGGAAGTGATTTCCCGAACCTTTCACGAGGTGATGTAATGAGGGGAAGAATCCACTCCTTTCAAAGCCTTGGCGCGGTGGACGGTCCGGGAATCCGCTTTGTCGTATTTTTGCAGGGCTGCACGCTCCGGTGCGCGTACTGCCACAACCCCGATACCTGGAGCTTCACGGGCGAAGAATACGATGTAGACGAGGTTGTTGCGAAAATCCTTCGGTATCGGACTTATTTTGGAGAAACCGGCGGTGTTACCGTATCGGGAGGCGAGCCGCTCCTGCAATGGGAGTTTGTCTGCGCGCTGTTTCGAAGGCTGCGCGCGGAGAAGATACACACTGCCCTTGATACGGCGGGAATCGGGAATATTGAGGGCGCACGCGCCGTGCTTCGGGAAACTGATCTGGTGCTGTGCGACCTGAAATTTTCGACCGATGAGGATTATCTGCGCTATTGCCGGGGTAACCGGAACACGGTGCTTTCCTTTTTGAGGCTGACGGAAAAAATGCACGTGCCCTTATGGATACGCCATGTCGTTGTGCCCGGCTTGAACGACGGCGATAATTCTATTGCCGAAATTGCCAGAACCGCCCGTCAATTTTCCAATCTGGAAAAGCTGGAGCTGCTTCCGTTCCGTAAAATCTGTGTATCAAAATACAAAAATCTCGGTATAGAATTTCCGTTGGATGCCTGTGAGGAATGCTCGCGGTCTGAATTAGAGCGGCTACAGGCTCTTATCGACCGCCTATAGTACCGCAGGAGAAGCCGGCTGCCATCGTTTTGATGACAGCCGGCTTCTCTCTTTGCGTTAATGCCCTGATACATCGGGACGTTGAGAAGCGCTTTCGTGTTGATAGTCAATTTTTAGATGGTATAGTCAATTGCTACATTGTAAAATAAAATGCGCCAGATCTGCTCCCAAAGTTCCTGCTTTAATCTCAAGATGAAACGGAGAAGCTATTGAGAAAGGCAGGGGCTTTGGAAGGGAGGGAGAACCGTCCTGCCTTACGCCTTCCTGACGATTTATTTAAAACAGATAAAGTTTCATCCTTCGACCTGAATAAACTGGTTGCTAATTTGCCACTATAAAAAATAGTTATATTTCTTTATGGTTTCTTTATGCTCGGATACTGTAATTTTATGTAGGTTTATTGTATAATATCCATTTGTTGATTAGACTTTATCGCGGGTGAAATCGAAATTTATGCCGATGGTTTTTCCTGTGTTTTTATAAAAATAACATAATCCTAAGGAGTGCAAATCAATGTTTAAAAAGATCAAGTCCGTTTTGATCGGTAAAGCGATTAAAAGTGCGGAGGCTGAATCGGAAAAATTCAGTGTGATCTGGGGGCTCCCCATTCTATCGAGCGACGCAATTTCATCCGTTGCCTATGCCTGTGAAGAGATTTTAATGGTGCTTATCCCCGTTCTGGGTATCGCTTCCTACCAGCCGCTTATGGGCGCGGCGGCGGCGATTATCGGTCTGCTTTTCATTCTGGTGTTTTCTTACCGCCAGACCATTGACTGCTACCCCCACGGCGGCGGCTCCTACAGCGTGGCAAGCGACAATCTGGGCAAAATACCGGGGCTGGTCGCCGCCGCTTCGCTGTCCATCGATTATGTTCTAACCGTAGCCGTCAGTACCTGCTCCGGTACGGCCGCGATTATCTCCGCTTTTCCGGAGGCACTGCCCTATCGAACCATGATCACGCTTTTGATTATTGTACTCTTGACCTTGGGCAATCTGAGGGGAATCCGTGAATCCTCCATTCTATTCGGCGTTCCGACCTATCTGTTTATCTTTACGATAATTTCCATGATCGTAATCGGCATCTTTAAGGTGGTTGTTCTGGGGCAGATTCCACAGCCGACCGCCGCGCTTCAGCAGCCGATCGAGGACCTAACCCTTGTACTGTTTTTGAAAGCGTTTTCCGGAGGGTGTACGGCGCTTACCGGCGTTGAAGCCGTCAGCAACGGCATTCCGAATTTTAAGACGCCTTCTCAAAAGCACGCCAAAACGGTTCTCGCAATGCTCGCCTCGCTGGTTTTTGTCATTTTCGCCGGTGTATGCTACCTCGCGCTGATTTACAAGGTGGCTCCCCGTGAAAATGTTACGGTGGTGGCTCAAATAGCCACACAGGTTTTTGGTTCCAACAGCGCGATGTTCTATGTGGTGCAGGCGACCACAGCGATTATCCTGATTATGGCTGCCAATACCGCGTTTGCGGATTTGCCGCTCCTGCTTTCCCTTTTGGGAAAGGACGGCTACGTTGCCAGAATGTTCAGCAGAAGGGGAACGAGACTGAGCTTTTCCAACGGAATCTTGCTCCTGTTCGTCCTGTCTTCCATTCTTGTTATTGTGTTCAAGGCAGAGACCCATCTCCTGCTTCCGCTTTACGCTGTCGGCGTGTTCCTCTCCTTTACGCTTTCTCAATCCGGCATGTTTAAAAAGTGGATTACGCATAAGGAGGGGAATTGGAGACACAAGGCCGTGATTAACGGAATCGGCGCGGTTGTTACCGCGATTACCTGTATCATCATTGCTTCCAGCAAATTCTTTGCCGGCGCGTGGATTGTTCTAATCTGTATTCCGGCTCTCGTGCTCCTGATGCTGCTGGTTAGGACGCATTATACCAAAGTTCGCAACAATCTGGTAATCGAAGAGAATGCCAGCGAGCTGGTCATTGATACTCCAACTGATAATTATATCATTCTTCCGGTTCAGTCCGTAAACAAATCCTTTTTAAAGGCGCTGAATTACGCGATGACTTTGGGAGGTACCATTGAGATTTATCACGTGAGCACCGACAGTGCCATGACGGCGAAGGTAAAAAGGCAGTTTCAGGAGCTGAATGTGGATATTCCGCTGGTGATCGAGGAAGCGCCCTACCGCAATGTGAACGAGACCCTGCTGAAGCATGTGGATAAGAAGCACGCACTAATGAAAAAGCATGAAATGCTTACCGTCGTTCTGCCGCAGTTCGTAATTACAAAATGGTGGCACAATCTGTTGCACAATCAGACCTCCCTGCTTCTGAAAACATCGTTGCTGAAGCGCCGCAATCTAGCGGTGATTACCATACCCTATATCATCAACGAATAAGCGTGAAACCATGTAAAACGGCAGCCCGGAATGTGTTAAGCATCCGGGCTGCCGTTTTGTTAATTTTTTATAACCGTCATTCCCAATCATCGGAATGAAAGAAGCCGGTTTCCGTAACCCGGTTTTCAAATAAAAACGCAAAGGTCAGCTCTCGAGCCCTTTCACAGGATTTTTGACAGTAGTTGCTGCCGAAAGGGTCGCAGAAGCCGTGGCGCCCGTCCAGTATCTCTATTTTTGCTTTGTCGGTTAGGACGTTTGCAAGTTTAATCACGTCGAAAGTCTTTTCTTTTTTTGCGAACAAAAGAAGAGCTGGGCATTTGGGGCTGATGTCCGGATAATCCCGGATACGGGAGCCGTAATATCCGACCATGCAGTCCAAAAGTCCGTTTTCCGTACTCCTCCAGGCAATCGTGGCGCCGACACTGTAGCCCAGAAGAACAATTTTGCGATATTTGGGGCGAAGTGACTGAATCAGCTGATTCACCATACAGTAGGCCTCAAATTTCACATGGTTGATGAAATAATCGTAGGCCTGCTCCTGCTCGGCGTAGGAAAAAATTTTCCCCGAAAAGAAGTCCGGGCAGTAGATGTCGTAGCCCTTGTACAAAAAGTCTCTGGCGATTTGTAAGATATGTTCGTTCAGACCATAAATTTCATGCAGAATGATTACCGCGCATGGTGACCCAATCTTATAGCAAAACAATACCTCTCACCCTAAAAATTTTCTGGTGCAAATATAGTCAATTAACTCCGAAATCAACCAGTCTTTGCGGTCTGTTTTCCGTGTTGCTGCATTGCTCGCCAAGCGCCAGCCTGACTTCGTCGTCCGCCTTACATCACAAAAAATATACGCACAAATACTTAGCCGTTTTTAAAGTTAATCGACTATAAAATCTACACTTAGAATTAGTTTACTTGATAATCCCGGTAAAATCAAGGGTGGCAAAATAATCTGCCGGAGTTTCGGCGCGGCGGATTAGCTGGGCGCTGCCGTCCTCTTTCAGCAGGACTTCCGCAGAGCGAAGCTTTCCATTGTAATTATAGCCCATGGAATGCCCGTGCGCGCCGGTGTCATGAATTACGAGCAGATCGCCGAGCTCAATTTCGGGCAGCATGCGGTCAATAGCAAATTTATCGTTGTTTTCGCAAAGTCCGCCGGTCACATCATACTTGTGGTCGCAGGCCGCATTTTCTTTTCCCATCACGGTAATGTGATGATACGCGCCGTACATCGCCGGACGCATTAAATTGACCGCGCAGGCATCAAGCCCGATGTAATCCTTGTGGGTGTGCTTTTCACGCTTGGCTGTGGCAACCAGGCAGCCGTAGGGCGCCAGCATAAACCGGCCGAGCTCGGTAAAAATGGAAATGTCGTCCATGCCGACCGGAACCAAAACCTCTTCGAATGCTTTTTTTACGCCTTCACCGATTTTCAGGATATCCGCGGGCTTCTGGTCCGGGCGGTAGGGAATTCCAACGCCGCCGGAAAGGTTGATGAACGAGAGGTGCGCGCCGGTATCGCGGGTCAGCTCCACCGCGGTCTGAAACAGGATTCTCGCAAGCTCGGGGTAATACTCGTTGCCGGTGGGGTTGCTTGCCAGAAAGGCATGAATACCGAAGTGCTTCGCGCCGAGCTTTAACAACCGGCGGAAGCCTTCGGTCAGCTGGTCTCTGGTAAATCCGTATTTTGCTTCTCCGGGGTTATCCATAATGGAGTTGCTGATTTGAAAGATTCCGCCGGGGTTAAAACGACAGCAGATGGTCTCGGGAATTCCGGTGAGCTTTTCCAGCACGTCGATATGGGTGATGTCGTCGAGATTGATGATTGCGTTCAGCTTGCGGGCCAAAAGAAAGTCCTCATCCGGCGTAACGTTTGAGGAGAACATAATGTCTTTGCCGTGAAAGCCGCAGTCGTCGGAAAGCATCAGCTCGGTAAGGGAGGAGCAGTCTACACCGCAGCCCTCTTCCTGTAAAATTTTTAAAATGAACGGATTTGGCGTAGCTTTCACCGCAAAATACTCTTGAAAGCCCTTGTTCCAGGAGAACGCCTTTTTTAGTTTACGGGCGTTTTCCCGGATACCCTTTTCATCATATAAGTGAAAAGGTGTGGGATATTGCTCCACAATTTTTTGCAGCTGTTCGAGGGTTACAAACGGTTTTTTCATTTCTTCTGCGTTCCTTTCATCATTTCAATCAGTGTTATTTCATTTTTTAAAGACTCTTTGAATAAATCGACCAGATTCTTTTTTCCGGAGTAAAGGCAGGTGGAACGGCTTCCGTCGTTCAGGTCTCCGGTCAGAACGCTGGAGGAATCCGAGATCAGCCGAATCTGTTTTTGTGTTTTTTCCGCGTGGTAGACGGTTGCGCCGCTCAGCCGGAACGGTTCGTCAGTGATAATCACGATTTTTAAGCCTCTGCAAACGCTGTCTCTCAGCTCATCAAGAAGCCGTTCGGTAATTTCAACCGACATGGAAAGATATGCCCGTTCCTTTGATTGGTTGAGCATATTTTTCATTTTATTGAGGATGTTTTCCTCGCCTTTAATCGTAAAGTATCCGCCGTCGGTCGTTTCCTTTTGCGCGGGGGCGCAGCCGATCAAATCCTTTTTATATTGCCGCAGCACCGTAATTTTATTTTCGCAGAATTCTTCCAGCGGAACCGGTGTGTAACGGGTTGCTGTGCCTTCGATGAGATACGCAGCACCTTTTTCCACCAGACCGGCTAGCGCGTTATAGGTGTTGGACCTTGAAATTCCGGTAAGCTTTGCCGCTTCATAGCCGGTAAGCTGTCCCTCGGCGGACAGCATCATATAAAGATTGGCTTCCTGCTTTGTTAAGCCGAAATGCGTCAGCAATTCAACAAAATTCAACCGCTTCACCTCAATTTTATGCGTGTTTCCTTTTAGGAACACTATACCGCATACACAGACTGATGTCAATTGTTTTTTAATATCCAGATTCATGCAGCCATAAGATTTTCTATTTGCTGATATTTGACCCTTGAATGGATACAATATTTTTTGGAAAGGAGGTATTTTATGATGGAAGATTCAAAAGCAAACCAGAGCATTCGCTGTACAGTTGAGGAGTGCAAATATCATTGCGACAGCAAGGAATATTGCGCGCTGGACAGCATTATGGTAGGAACTCATGAGCAAAACCCGACAGAACAGAAATGCACGGACTGTGAGTCCTTTGCGTGCAAATCATAACGATATAGAGAATAAAAACACTCTGCCTGTCAGATATTTCTGACAGGCAGAGTGTTGATACATAGAACCAAAGGCTTTTATCGGTTATTCCTGCGAAAAAACGACAACCAGAAACATCTTAAACGCTTCTTTTGCGAAAACCGCATGCGGCTTATTGGCCGGCATGACAATGGATTCTCCCGCCTTTACGATAAACTGCTCCGAACCGATGGTGATTTGACCTTCGCCGTCCAGAACGACAACCATTGCGTCGCCCTTAGACTCGTGCGAGCTGATTTCTTCTCCCTTGGCAAAGGCGAAAAGAGTCAGACTCAATGCGGAATTTTGCGCCAGCGTTTTACTGACGACCTGACCGGGCTGATAGCTCACAAGGTCGGCGAATACCTGCGGCACCGCAAAATCAATGTTTTTCAGATAATTCCGGTTCATATGGCTTCTCCTTATTTTAATATTTCCGCCAAATCCTGTTCCGGAGTGGTGATTGGACGGATTCCGAATTTCTCAGACAGTATTTTCAGTACATTCGGGGATACAAAGGCAGGGAGCGAAGGTCCGAGGCGAATATCCTGCAAGCCGAGGGAGAGCAGGGTAAGAAGGACGCAAACGGCTTTCTGCTCATACCAGGAGAGGATGATGGAAAGCGGGAGATCGTTAACGCCGCAGCCAAAGGCTTCGGAAAGTGCCACCGCAACCTTAATTGCGGAATAGGAGTCGTTGCACTGACCCATATCCATGATGCGGGGCAGATTACCAACCGTTCCCAAATCGAGGTCGTTAAAGCGGAATTTTCCGCAGGCAAGGGTCAGCACGACGGAATCGCTTGGGGTCTGCTTTACGAGATCGGTGTAATAGTTGCGTCCCGGCTTTGCGCCGTCGCAGCCGCCTACGAGGAAGATGTGCTTTAAAGCGCCGGATTTTACCGCTTCGATCACCTGGTCGGCAACGCCCAGAACGGTATTGTGTGCAAATCCGGTCATCAGGGTCTTTCCGCCGTTGATTCCGGGGAATTCATGGTCTTCCGGGTATCCTCCCAGCTCCAGTGCTTTCTGAATCACGGTAGTAAAATCCTTTTTGCCGTCCGCTTCTTCAATATGAACCAGCTCCGGATACGCCACTACGCCGGTGGTGAATACCCGGTCCGCGTAAGACGCCTTCGGGCGCATCAGGCAGTTTGTGGTGAACAGAATCGGAGCCGGTACGCCGTCAAGCTCCTTTTGCTGGTTCTGCCACGCCGTACCGAAATTTCCCTTGAGGTGGGAGTACTTTTTCAGCTCCGGATAGCCGTGAGCGGGAAGCATTTCACCGTGGGTATAAATAGAAATTCCTTTTCCTTCCGTCTGCTCCAGAAGCTGCTTCAGGTCAAGCAGGTCATGACCGGAAATGATGATAAACGGTCCCTTCTCGATGGTGTTCGGCACCTTGACCGGAACCGGATTGCCATAGGCGGTTGTATTTGCCCGGTCGAGCAGCTCCATGCATTTTAAATTAATCTGCCCGAATTCCATTAACAGACCGAGAAGGGTATTGGCGTCAAGCTCGGAGCCGACAGCATTCATTCCCTTGTAAAACCAATCCGTGACTTCCTCATCTTCATATCCGAGCGCAAAGGCGTGATAAGCGTAGGCGGCCATTCCGCGCAGTCCCAGAAGGAGAAGCGTTTTCAGGGAACGGATATCTTCATTGTCGCTCCAAAGAGAATTCATATCAAAATTATCCGTGTTTCCGCATGAAGAAGGGCAGCAAGCACAGCCCGGCACAAGATTTGCTTTTTCCTGGTTTACGCGGTCGATCATCCGACCAATTACATTATTGTCAAAATTAACGTTGGTAATACAGGTGAACAGTCCCTCCACCATCAGTTTATCTGCCGCTTTTGTTCTGCCGGAATTTCCGGCGGCTTTTGCCAGACCGACCAAAGCTCCGGTCAGTTCATCCTGCAAAACAGCGGTATCCGCCTGCTTTCCGCAAACGCCGGCATGAATACAGCCGGTTCCATTCAGGGTCTGCTCACATTGAAAACAAAACATTTCACTCATTTATATATCCTCCAGTACTTTATTTTTTTTACTGATGTCAGTATAATCGAAATGGAAGGTAATGTATGTAGCCGTAGCTACAAATATAAATTTTATTCAATCACAAAATTCAAAATAACTTGCGCGTTATAATACTTTTTTTCCCTCAGCCCTCTCCGCACACGAGCAGGCAAATAGGAGCTTTTCGCCGCCCCTGCCATAGCCGAGAGTTTTCATAGAATAAAAAAGAGAACCTCCGTAAACGGTGGGTTCTCTTCGAGGCTCGATTCGCTTTTCAGTTTATTTGCTTGCCGTACTGGAAGCGGAGCTGCCGGGGGTACTACCGGCAGAGCTGGTTGCAGAGCTGGTTGCAGAGCTGGCGGCTGACCCCGGCTTTGCGGTTGTAACCGGATATTTATAAATCGTAATTTCTACGCGGCGGTTTTTTGCTCTGCCTTCGGGTGTGTTGTTTGAAGCAGCCGGGTTGAAATGAGCATAGCCTTCGATGGAAAGCTTATCCTGCTGCAAGCCATAGCCCACCATAGCGGTAAGCACGGTTACCGCTCGTTCAGAGGAAAGCCGCCAGGATACCTGGTCGCTTGCCATTGTACGTTCGCCGAGATCCGCGGTGTTTCCGCTGATGGTAATATGGTCGACGCGGGAGTAAACCTGAGCAATTGCGCCTTGAATTTCTTTGAGCACCGGCTGACTTTCCGGCAGCATGGTTGCCGTATCCGGAACAAACATTAATTTATCCTTTAAATGGATTCTCACGTAGTTGTCTGTGTCATCCAGACCAATCTGATCCTGCAAATGGTTTTTATCCACATAATTTTGTAAAATTCCGTAAACCTCTTCCAGAGCGTCCTTTGGCAGGCTCCCGTGTCCGGTGCCGCTCCCTCCGCCCGCGCTGGTTCCGGTGCCGGTGCCTTTGCCCGCGCCGGTTCCGCCGCCTGTTCCGGTTCCCGTACCGCCGCCATGACCTGCCGTGGCCGAAGTACCCGTGCCCAGGGCGGTGGCGAACTGCTCCGCCATCTTCGCTGTCTTTTTCGCGTCAATCGTGCTCATGGAATACAGGATAATAAACAGCGCAAGAAGCAGCGTGATCATGTCGGAATAGGTAAGAAGCCACCGCTCGGAACTTTCTTTTTCTGCCTCAGGACTTTCTTTTTTCTTCATGCTGTAATCTCCAAACCGTGATTAGTTATTAATGCCTTCTTTGTATTTCTTTTCGCCGCCCTCAAAGGCGTGGTAGTAAAGGGAGAGGTTGTTTACAATGTCGCGGGAGCCCTTGCCGCTTGCGATCATACATATGCCTTCCACCATCATTTCTCGAAATACTTTTTCACGCTTCAGGCAAATCTTCAAACGGTTTGCAAAGGGCAGGTAAAGGATATTGGCAAATACAACGCCGTACAGGGTGGCGATAAACGCAACAGCGATTGCCGCGGTTAAATGCTCCGCGTCCGACATGTTGGAAAGCACCTGCACCAGACCCATAACTGTTCCGATAACGCCCATGGTCGGGGAGAAGCCCGCCGCGCCTTCAAAAACTTCGATATCCAGCTTTTTTTGCATTTCATAGGTTTGCAGGTCGGCTTCCAGAGCGGACTGAATTTCTTCCGCCGGCTTCATATCGAGAGTAAGAATCATTCCTTCCTTTAGAAGAAGATATTTATCGTTGTTCAAATCTGGGTCGGTCAGAAGGGTTTGCAGCTTTAGAAGACCTTCTTTACGGCACAAATCCGCCATTTCACTTATTTTTGTAATTAGGGCCTCGGGGTTTGGCGCGTTTTTCTTGGAAAAGCTTTTCATAAGTGCCTTTAAAGAGCCGAGCAATCCCTTTATCCCGAAAGATATAATAACCGCGCCTACCGTTCCGCCGAATACGGTGATAAACGGGCTCGGTAAAAACAAAGAGCTCACCACGCCTTTTTCCAGGATAAAAGCAAAAATTAAAGACCCAAACGCGACAAGAAGCCCGACGATGGTTGAAATATCCACATTGTTTCCTCCTAGTAATTTGTTGAAACGAAAAAGTGTCGGTTATTTTTACAATATAAAAAAATGTAAATTTTTACAGAATAATTGCAGATGCTATCTAAATTTATATCGGCTGACAAGGAAATAAAATAACACTATTTCAGTATTTTTTTTAAAGTTTGATAAAATTCAATGCTATGAATTGAAACAGGGAGCTGTTGCAAAATGGCATTTCCCTAAAATAATGCACAAAAAATGCGTCTTGAACAGGCTAAAAAAACCGTATTCAGGCGCATTTTCTGGTTATTAAAGCTGTTGTTTTGTGTAATCGTCCAATGGAGAAAAAATGTATCGATATTCCGTTATACGACGGTGATCATACACTGGCGAACGGGCGCCTGCCCGGAAATGGTGGTATAAACGCTGGTGCAGCCCTTTGCCTTTGCCTGAACCTTGATATAAAAGCTGTTTCCGATTTTTTGGGATGAGATTACGCTCAGAACGCTGCCGTTTCCGGTCGTGATTTTTGGAACTCCGGCTACGCCGTAAGGAGTAAGCTTGAACTGGTACACCGCGTTCCGCTTCATTGTAAACGGCATCGTAGTGTCGGAAATTACGCCGCTGGACCTTCCGCTCGCCGTAAAGAAAACCGAGGTGCCGTCGGGAGCGGTGGTTGTAATCTTCGCGGAGCCTGAGCCGGCATTGGTAATCTTATAAAGATAACCGCCCGCCGTTTTTTGGTAATAGGCTACTTTGACCGCAGCGGGGTTTGAGGATGACGCAGTCGGCGGTGAGGAAAGATTGGTCGTAATTTTATAAATATATGTAGTATTGGAGCCAAAGGTATACGGGTAGCTTGTGTCGCACTTCATCGTTGTGGCGGGAACCGAGGGCGGATTATTGGAGCCTTCGCCCGGAATCGGAGTGGTTTGTCCTTCGGCAGCATAATCCTTGTAGCTGTAGTCCATATCCACAACGCCTGTGGTAATTCCGGGAACCGTGCCGTAACCGCACTGCCACATGGTATACGGCTTGCTGAAGTTCGGCATATTAACGCCCCAGTGCGCTACCCAGCGGTCATAAACATCAAGCCGGGAGCTGGAGAGGTTGGAGTTAAAGATACTTGGCGAGCTGTAAACGGCTGTTTTATAGCCGGCAGCCTGCATGGTGCCAAGAAAGGTGGATACCACATCGGCAAGCGCTTCACTGTTCATTGTGCGATGTCCGCTGTATTCAATGTCATAAACGACCGGATAGTCAAGCGGAATGCCGTTGAGGATGCTGAGAACCTTGTTTGCTTCCTGCTCGGCCATTGTCACATTGGTAGCGCAGCTGTAGTAATAAACGCCGACTTTAATTCCGGCTTGCAGGGCTTTGGTGTAGTTTGCGCTGAAATACGGGTCGACCTGTGGGGTTAGGGAGTCTGTTCCGGTGTATCCGCAGCGGATAATGGCGAAGTCAATGCCGCTGGACTTTACGGCATTCCAGTCGATATCCAGCTGGTATCTGGATACGTCGATGCCCTTCAGGGCAACGTGAACGGTGCAGGTTGCCGTCAGACCGCTGCCTGTGGTTGCGGTTACGGTGGTTATGCCGAACGATACGCCGGTTACCATACCGCTGTTGTCCACGGTTGCGATGCCCGGATTCGCGATCGACCACCTGACGTCCGTAGTAGGAATACCCGACAGGCTGGCGTTCAGTGTGGTGAAATCTCCCGGCTTCACCGCAATAAAAGAGTTGTCGAGTGTTAGGGTCTGAGCTGCGGAGTCCGCTGAAGCGGGGATTACGATGGATACCGCGATTGCGAGTGCGATGATGAGAGAGAAAATCCTTTGTTTCAATTTCGTTCCTCCGTTTTCGTTTCGTTCTTCCTGTTTTTCTTCCTGCTTCCCATGTTTTCACTGAATCAAAGAGTATGCAAATCAATGGAATGCGTTTGTGCCATGAAGGAT
>JAEZWL010000210.1 GCA_023420245.1 Bacillota bacterium
TTTAGATTAAGGAGATGTTGGTATGAGGATTACTATTACCGGCAGAAAAGTTAATTTAAGAGACAATTTCAAAGACTTGGCAAAGAGAAAGCTATCACGTTTCGATCGGATTTTTGATGAAGACGCAGATGCAAATATTGTGGTAACCGTTGAAAAGAATCGCCAGACCGTAGAAATCACCATATTATCGCGGGGTATGATCTACCGGGCGGAGGCTACGGATTTTGAGATGAACGACGCGCTTGACCAGGTGGTCAGCTCGCTTGCCAGACAAATCCGCAAAAATAAGAGCAGGCTGGATAAGAAGATTCATCCCAGTGCCCTGGATCAATATGTACAGGAGTATCTGCACAGCGCGGAGGATGAGGAAGGCAGCGAATACAATATTGTTCGTACCAAGCATTTCTTCATTAAGCCGCTGAGTGTTGACGAAGCAATTCTTCAGATGAACATGCTGGGGCATCAGTTTTTTATGTTCCGAGACGGCGGAAGCGGAGAAATCAATGTGGTTTACAGACGGAAAGACGGGGACTATGGATTATTAGAACCTGATGTGGAATAATGAAGATACCGCTATTTGGTGTCGATTAATTCTGTAACTGTTTTTGCTGGGGCTGCGGTTTAACGCAGCCCCATTTTATGAGAAAATATAAGATGGAGTTATTTATGGAAGATTTTAAACTGGTTTGTCCCTGCCTTCTTGGGGTAGAAGGCTTAGTAGCCGATGAGTTAAGACAAATGGACGCGAAAAATGTAGAGCCGCAAAACGGCAGAGTGGTTTTTGACGGCTCAGACGAAATGATCGCCAGAGCAAATATCGGCTCCCGGTACGGAGAGAGAATTCTGATTCAGACAGCCAATTTTGAGGCTCGAAGCTTTGAAGAGCTCTTTCAGGGCGTAAAGGCGGTTCCGTGGGAACGCTGGATTGGAAAAAGCGACGCATTCCCGGTAAAAGGGAGAAGCCTCAATTCAAAGCTGACCAGTATTCCGGACTGTCAGGCAATTATCAAGAAGGCAATTGTTGAGAGATTGAAGCTGAAATACAACGTGAACTGGTTTGAAGAAACCGGACCTCTTCATCAGATTCAGTTTTTGATCATGAAGGATACCGTCAGTATTATGATAGACACCTCCGGCGCGGGACTCCATAAGCGGGGCTACCGGGCAAATTCAACCGAGGCTCCCATCAAAGAGACGCTCGCGGCCTCTATGGCGTATCTGGCGCGTGTAAGACGTGATGCGAATTTTATTGACCCGTTCTGCGGTTCCGGCACGATTTTGATTGAAGCAGCCTTATACGCGCTGAATATAGCGCCCGGAATGCAGCGCCATTTCTCGGCGGAACGCTGGACGAATATAGAGAAAAGTGTTTGGCAGAGGGAAAAGATGCGCGCACAGGATTTAATTCGGCGCGATGCAACATTTACTGCGCACGGCTACGATATTGACGGCGCTGCCGTTTCTCTAACACTGGAAAATGCGCGAAAGGCTGGGGTTATCGCCAATATTCATGCGGAAAAGCGGGATATCGCGGATTTTGACCCGATTGGGGAATACGGCTGCGTTATTTGCAATCCGCCGTACGGAGAGCGCCTTCTGGATATCCGTCAGGCGGAGGAGCTTTACAAAACAATGGGCAGGGTGTTCGAGCAAAAACACGGCTGGAGCTATTCCGTCATAAGCCCGGATGAAACATTTGAGGAATGCTTCGGCAGAAAATCGGACCGCAGAAGAAAGCTATATAACGGTATGATTAAATGCCAACTCTATATGTTTTATAAATAGCAGGCTGAGGAACAATATTCAGGAGGCATGATATGCGTTATGTATTTATTGTGAATCCTTCCGCCGGGAAAGCGAATCCCTATCATACCGTTTTTCCTCTTATTCAGGAATATTGCCGTACGAACAACTTGGATTATGTGTGCCACATTACCAGCCGACCGTTGCAGGCCACCGAGCTTGCCCGCAAGCAGGGTGAAAAGGGAGATGAGGTTCGCATCTATGGGGTCGGCGGAGACGGTACGCTGAGCGAGGTAGCCGCCGGTGTAGTCGGGATGAGCAATGTCGAGGTTGGGGTCATTCCGTGTGGGTCCGGTAACGATTATGTAAAAACCTTTGGCAGAATGGAAAGCTTTTTATCGATGGAAAAGCAGATGGCAGCCAAATCGCAAAAAGTGGATATGATTCAGTCCGAAGGGAATCTTTCTATAAATTTGTGCTCGATTGGGCTGGATGCGAAGGTAGCCTATGAGATGGTCCGGTTTCGAAGGGTTCCGCTGCTGAATGGACCGATGGCCTATAATCTGGCTTTGGTCAAGGTATTAATGGGAAAGATCGGGAGTCAATTAAAAGTGACAATTGACGGGACGAAGGAGTTTGAAGGCGAATACCTATTTGCCCTTGCCGGAAGCGGCAGATATTATGGAGGAGGCTATTGCGGCGCTCCGATGGCGGTACCCGATGACGGTCTGCTGGATTTCATCCTGATTAAAAAGCCGCCGTTTCATAAAATTCCGCAGCTGGTTAAAATCTATAAAGAGGGCAGGCACATTAACTCGCCGAAGTTTCAGGATTTTCTGATCTATTGCCGCGGCAAAGAAATGTGCGTATCCTCGTTTAAGCCTGTAATTGCGAATTATGACGGGGAATGCAGGGCCATTGAGCAGGTATCCTTTAAAATAGTCCCGAATGCGGTCAGCTTTATTATTCCTGAATAATACATATAGTCGACTATAAAATCAGGAGGTAGAATATCCCGGATATTATGTCCGGGATATTTTTATCCTGTTATACGATCATTTTGAGCGGAGCCGGCAGCTCCGAAAAGCCTAAAATATAACTCCACCCGCTTCACTTTCCGACTGTCCCGGGGGCTGCTGTTTCTAAATTACATAAAAAATTGTGAAATTGTAAATAATTTATTAAATTCCATAATTTATTGAAAAATGTATTGATTTTTTACTGGCAAGTATATAAAATAGTATTTAGCACTCCGGGTTAATGAGTGCTAAAATAAATTGTTAATTTTAAGGAGGACATATTATGACGATTAAACCTTTAACAGACAGAGTGCTTATTAAGATGGAAGAAGCCGAAGAAACAACCAAGAGCGGTATCCTTCTGGCCGGTTCTGCAAAAGAAAAACCGCAGATTGCCAATGTAGTCGAGGTCGGCCCCGGCGGAACAGTGGACGGCAAGGAAATTACCATGTATGTAAAAAAAGGCGACAAGGTAATCACCAGCAAGTATTCCGGAACTGAAATCAAGGTTGACGGAGAAGAATACACCATTGTGCGCCAGAGCGACATTCTTGCCATTGTTGAATAATATTAAAACAAAATTGAATTGGAGGAAATAAATTATGGCAAAACAGATCATTTACGGCGAAGACGCCAGAAAAGCATTAATGAGCGGTATTAACCAGCTCGCGGATACCGTTAAAATTACACTTGGCCCCAAGGGTCGTAATGTGGTTCTTGATAAGAAATTCGGCGCTCCGCTGATTACAAATGACGGTGTCACCATTGCAAAAGAAGTTGAGCTTGAAGATCCGTTTGAAAATATGGGCGCTCAGCTTGTAAAAGAGGTTGCGACAAAAACAAATGATGTTGCAGGCGACGGCACTACCACAGCAACTCTGCTTGCTCAGGCTTTGATTCGTGAAGGCATGAAGAATGTCACTGCCGGTGCGAATCCGATGATTATCCATAAGGGCATTGAAAAGGCCGTTAACGCGGCGGTTGACTCGCTGAAGACAAATTCCAAAAAAGTCACCGGTTCCGACGATATTGCCCGGGTCGCAACAATCTCCGCTTCCAGCGAATTTATCGGCAAGCTGATTGCCGAGGCTATGGAAAAGGTTACTTCCGACGGCGTTATCACCGTGGAAGAATCCAAGACAGCCGAAACATATTCCGAAGTTGTCGAAGGCATGATGTTTGACCGCGGCTACATTTCACCATATATGGTAACCGATACTGAAAAGATGGAAGCGGTTATCGACGACGCATATGTTTTGATTACCGATAAGAAGATTTCCAATATTCAGGAGATTCTCCCGCTTCTGGAGAAAATCGTGCAGTCCGGCAAAAAGCTGGTAATCATTGCAGAGGATATCGAGGGCGAAGCGCTCACCACGCTGATTCTGAATAAGCTTCGCGGCACCTTTACCTGCGTAGGCGTAAAGGCTCCCGGCTTTGGCGACAGAAGAAAAGAAATGCTCCGCGATATCGCGGCTTTGACCGGCGGTCAGGTAATTACTGAGGAATTGGGTTTGGAGCTGAAAGAGACAACAGTCGAGCAGCTCGGTCGTGCACGTCAGGTTAAGGTCGATAAAGAGAACACCATTATTGTCGACGGTGCGGGTGATAAAGAGGAAATTCAGGCCAGAGT
>JAEZWL010000217.1 GCA_023420245.1 Bacillota bacterium
AGCGATGACCGCGTCCGGCTTGCCCTGTGCCGCAATCTGATCGGCGTACTTGTAAAGTCCGCGCAGAAAGGAAAGCATATTCTTGATTCTGCCTACTCCGTTGCCGTGGTATTCCGGGCCTTCAATCCAAAAATAACGGATCCCGACGTGCATCTCCTCCATCGTCTTCTTCCCCTGCATTTCCGGGTTTTTGGTGCGCAGGTGGGAGTAGGAGCTTGCTGCGATGGTCACGTGATTCCCTGCCGCCGCCCAGCGTTTTGCCATAAAATATGGGCGGAATTCCATCCCGTGGCGGTCGGAGCCGGCATAATGATTGATATAAATAATGTTCATTTTCTACCCTCGTATCTGGTACTCTGTAAGACCCAATCCTTCTGTATACTGACCGTCTGTTTTGAACAATACCGCAACGTCGTCAATCGAAATACGCAAGGTATTCCTGCTAAATCCTCCGCCTTGCTCAAAATACGCTTGCCATTATCCTGTCATTTCAGATGCCACAGGGTACCCGCTTAAAATGCGGTTTATTCCTTATGAACGCGCCAGAATAGACGCGATTTTCTCCGAAGCCTTTCCGTCGCCGAACGGTTGCGCGGTACGCGCGGACGGGTCAACAGTGGTGTGGAGCGCTTTGTTCAAAATATCGGCAGTCTCCAGCTTTGCGAGCACGTTCCAGTTCCCCTCCAGAGTCTCCACCCACTCGGTTTCCTGCCGAAGGGTGACGCAGGGAATTTCCATGAACCAGGCTTCCTTCTGCAATCCGCCGGAATCGGTCATGACCTGGCAGGCGCCGGAGGTTAGCAGAAGCATTTCGAGATAACCGACCGGGTCGATCAGCCTGATATTCTGAAAGCCGCATTTCTGTATGGCTTCTTCCGCCAGCGGTCTTGTTCTCGGGTGAATGGGCAGCACAACAGTCTGCGGAAGCTGTTCAAACGCCTGAAAAATGCGGATGACGGCTTCCAGACCGCCGTCGGTGGTTTCCGCACGGTGAAGGGTCGCCAGCCGGTAGTTTTTCGGCGTAATTCCAAGCTGCTCATAAATCGCGGTCTTGTTCGGATTTTTTCTTGCAAGCTCCAGAAAATGCAGAACGGAATCAAGCATCACGTCGCCGCACACGCTGACACCGTTTGTTACGCCCTCCTTTTTCAGGTTTTCCGCCGCCGTCTGCGTGGGGCAGAACAGCCATTGAGAGATGTGGTCGGTAAGGACGCGGTTCTGCTCCTCCGGCATACGCATATTGTAGGAGCGGAGCCCGGCCTCCACATGGGCGACCGGAATATGCAGCTTGGAAGCCGCCAGCGCGCCCGCGAGGGTGGAATTGGTATCGCCGTATACCAAAAGGATATCCGGCTTTTCGTCCAGAATCACGTCTTCTATTTTCATCAGCATTTCACCCGTCTGGTGCCCGTGGCTGCCAGAGCCGACGCCCAGATGATAGGCCGGCTTCGGGATGGACAGCTCCTCAAAAAAAACATCGGACATATTGCGGTCATAATGCTGACCGGTATGAACGATAATCTCTGTGCAAACCGGCTTTAACGCCGCGGAAACAACCGACGCTTTGACAAACTGCGGTCTTGCGCCGACTACCGTAACGATTTTCATATCCATCAATCCTTTAGTTTACTTTCACGTCGCCGCCGGACATATCCAGTGTAGAGAAGCTCAGGTCGTCGTACTTTACCGCTGTTCCGGTCTTCTGGGACTTGTAGGCGGCAAGAATGATCTTCATCGCCTTGATTGCCTCTGTTCCGCTGACAAGCGGGTCGGTATGGGTATTGACCGCGTTGATGTAGTTCGCGTAGAGCGTGGTGTGCCCGCTGCCGTAAACATCCTTCGGGTCGGTGCCTGCCAGCGCCGCCACCCGTTCATCCTGCTCAGCGGGCTTTTCAAAGTTCCAGGTTTGCACGCGGTTGACCGCAAGACCGCCGATGACCGCACAGCCGGTTCCGCCGAAGATGGAAAGAGTCTCCTCCAGATTTTTCGGGTACACGCAGGCGGTGCCCTCCACCATGCCGATTGCACCGTTTTTGAAGCGGATTAAAATCGAGCCGAAATCCTCCGCCTCTATATCGCGCAGATAGTTTCCGGTCATTGCCATAATGGTATCCGGCTCGCCGCCCAGATTCCACTGGAGAAGATCAATATTGTGGATACACTGGTTCATCAGCGTACCGCCGTCCTGCGCCCAGGTGCCGCGCCACGGAGCCTGCTCGTAATAAGGCATTCCACGGTTCCAGAGGATGCGCGCGGTTCCGTTCACCAGCTTGCCGAAACGACCGCCCTCCACAGCCTTGTGCAGCTCCTGTATCGGCGCGTTAAAACGGTTCTGGTGGCACACGCCCAGTGTGACACCGTGCTCCTTTGCCTCGCGAATCATCTGCTCCGCGTCGGCGGTGCTTAGAGCCATCGGTTTTTCAATCAAAACATTTTTACCTTTACGAATACAGTAAAGCGCAATTTCCGCGTGGTAACCGCTTTCCGTCGCGATGGCACAGCAGTCGATTTCCTGCTCCTCCAACGCTTTTTTATAGTCGGAATAAACCTGCGGTTTTACGCCGGTCGCTTCCAAATAGTCCTTCGCCTTCTTCTCCGCGTTCTCCCGAACCGGGTCGCATACCGCGACTAACTCCATGATATCCGAATTCGTAATCGCGGCGGCGATATGGTTTTTTGAAATTCTTCCGCACCCAATGAGCGCAAAGCGTAATTTTTTCATCGATATTCCCCTTACTCTTGTTATTCAAATGTTTGGCGGACCATGCTCTTTTTATTCCCGCCCCCACGCAAAATTCCCCCGTCACATTTCGAAACGGGGGAAATCAGAATTATAACAGCTCGATATTGGAACGGTCGGCAACGTCCTTCATGGCGTTTCTGGTATCGAAAACAGCCTTGGAAAGCTTTTGAATGCGATTGTAATCAAAGTTGGAATGCGCCGTACAGATGACCACGATATCCGCACTCTTGAGCATCTCGTCCGTCAGTTCCTTTGCGCCGGTGTGAATCGCGCCCTTATGCTTGTATTCGGCGATAAACGGATCATAAAAGGTGGTCTGCGCACCCTGCTCATTCAGGCGGTCGATGACGTTCAGCGCCGGGCTTTCACGGTAATCGTCGATATCCGATTTATAGGCTACGCCCAAAACCAGAACCTTCGCGCCGTTCATCGCGGTTTTATTTTTATTGAGAACCTTCATGGCGCGGTCAACCACATACTCCGGCATACCGGTGTTGATTTCGCCGGAGGTTTCGATCAGGCGGGTGTGGTAGTCAAACTCACGCGCTTTCCAAGTAAGATAGAACGGGTCAAGCGGAATACAGTGCCCGCCGAGACCCGGACCGGGATAGAACGCCTGAAAGCCGTAGGGCTTTGTCTTGGCGGCGTCGATAACCTCCCAGACATTGATGCCCATACGATCGCAGATAATTGCCATTTCATTGGCTAAACCGATGTTGATATTGCGGTAGGTATTTTCGAGAAGCTTCTCCATTTCGGCAACCGCCGGAGTAGAAACCTCGTAAACGCCGCCTTCCAGAACATTGCGGTAAAGGGCGGCGGCAACCTCTGTGGAATCCTTGCCCACACCGCCGACAACCTTCGGCGTATTCTTTGTCTTATACTGCTTATTGCCCGGGTCAACGCGTTCCGGCGAAAACGCGAGGAAGAAATCCTCTCCGCATTTTAGTCCGGTCGATTCCAAAATCGGCTTTAACAGCTCTTCGGTGGTTCCCGGATAGGTAGTCGATTCCAGAATAACAGCCATGCCCCTGTGCGCGTATTTCGCAACCGATTCGGTGGAGCCCTTTACGTAGCTGATATCCGGCTGCTGATATTTATCCAGCGGAGTCGGAACGGCAATCGCGACCGCGTCCACATCCTTGATAAAGGAGAAATCGCTGGTAGCCGAAAGCTTTCCGCTTTCCACAACCTGTTTCAGCGTATCGCCGACGATATCGCCGATATAATTATGACCCGAGTTCACCATATCCACTTTTTGAGACTGAACGTCGAACCCGATGGTCCTGTAACCGGCCTTCGCAAATTCCACAGCGAGAGGAAGCCCCACATAGCCCAATCCGACAATTCCGACCACGGCGGACTTGTCCTTGATTTTATTCAACAGCTCTGTTTTAACATTTGACATATGAATTCCCCTATCCTTATATTTTCATTTGCGTATTGATTACAATTTCAGAATCGCGCGGCAGATGGCATCGATCGTCTCTTCCGTAATATAACCATGCATCGGCAGGCTGAAAACCGTTTCGCTGAGCTTTTCACTCACCGGAAGATCGCCTTTTTTGTAGCCCAGGGATGCATACGCCTTTTGCAGATGAAGCGGATTCGGATAATAAATCATGGTCGGAATCCCCGCGTTCTTTAACCCGCTCATAATTTTGTCACGCTCTCCGGAGCTGTCCGCTTTCAATGTATAATAGCCGAAGCTGGAGGAAAAACCGTCCTGAATCACCGGCACCTTGAATTTGCCCTTCAGCCGGTCGGCGTAAAGCGAGGCCGCCCACTTGCGGTGCTCGTTTTCTTCATCGAACGCACGGAGCTTCGGGAGGAGGATTGCCGCCTGAAGCGTATCCAGCCTTGCGTTCAAGCCGAAACGGACATTTTCATATTTGGTGGCACCCTTTCCGTGTACGCGGATGGAGGTCAGAAGCTCATATTTTTCTTTATCGTCGGTAAAAATCGCGCCGCCGTCGCCGTAGCAGCCAAGCGCTTTGGCAGGAAAGAAGCTGGTGGCGGAATAATCGCCGAAGCAGCAGGCTTTTTTATCTCCGATCGCGCCGCCGAAGCCCTGCGCGGCATCCTCAATCAGCGCTAAACCATATTTCTTGCAAATCGGCTCTATTTTAATGTAATCGGCGGGCTGACCAAACAAGTCAACCGCGATGACAGCCTTTGGCTTTCGTTTGCCCTCCCGAACCGTTTTTTCTATCTGTTCCTCCAAGGATTTCGGGTCAAGATTAAACGTATCCTCGTCCACATCGCAGAATACCGGCGTTGCTCCCGCAAGGCTTACGACCTCGGCAGAGGCAAAAAAGGTAAGTGCCGGAACGAACACAGCGTCTCCCGCACCGATTCCTTCCGCCATCAGAGGCATCAAAAGCGCGTCGGTACCGTTGCTGGTGCTTACACAGTATTTACGACCGACATATCGGCAAAGCTCCTGCTCGAGCTCCTCCACCTGAGGACCGGAAATGAAATGACAGCCCTCGATTACTCCGGCAATGCCGGCGTCGATTTCCTTCTTTAAATGTTTATACTGCGCGCCTAAATCATTAAACTGTATTTTCTGCATTTATTTCGTTTCCTCCTGAAGGCCCTGAGCGCCTTGCACATAGCTTCTGCCGCACTTGGGGCAGGTCAGATGCTCGTCCAGCTTTTCGCCGCACTCGCAGGCCCATCCCTTTTGACGGGCGGGGTTGCCCATCATAATCGCGTGGTCGGGAACATCCTTGGTCACGACACTGCCTGCGGCGATGAACGCGTTTTTCCCGATACGGTGACCGCAGACAATCGTTGCGTTCGCGCCGATGCTCGCGCCCTCCCCGATGGGTGTATGGGCGTAAAACTCCGCGCCGCGCTGAGGGTATTTGCAGCGCGGACGCTGCACGTTGGTAAACACCATCGACGGACCGCAGAAAACATAGTTGCCGAGCTCCACACCCTCATAAAGCGATACATTATTCTGTATCTTGCAAGAATCCCCGATTTTTACCCCGGGGGCTACGAATACATTCTGACCGATTGTGCAGTTGCTGCCAATCGAGCAGCCACCGCTGACATGGCAGAAATGCCACACCTTAGTGCCGTTTCCGATTTGCGCCCCTTCATCCACACACGCGCTCGGGTGCGCAAAGAACTCCTTCGTTTCGTTCACAGCAAGACCACCGTTTCTTCTATTTGATGTAAATATGTTTTATTTATCAGAGAAAGACAAAAACTAACCTCTATTATTGGTTACAAATAGAAACATAAATCGTACTTTATTATATAACCATATAGGGGTTAAGTCAATAATAAGGGGCGGCAATCCTGTTGACAATAAAGATTAATCGTTATATCATTTACTGTGAATTCTTGTTTAAACTGATCATAACCGTATATTTTAAGAAAAGAAGTGTAGCTTCATGAGTAATTTTAAGAAAAGAGAAAGCTTTATTCCATACAACCTGCCCGACATCACAGACGCTGAGATCAGCGAGGTCGTGGATACGCTGAAATCCGGCTGGATTGCAAAGGGTCCGCGCACCAACGAGTTTGAAAAGCAGTTTGCGGAATATCTGGGCGCGAAGCATGCCATCGGCATGAACTCCTGCACTGCGGCGCTTCATGTCGCCCTGCTCGCCAAAGGCATCGGCCCCGGCGACGAGGTAATTACCACCCCGATGACTTTTGCCTCCACTGCCAACACCATTATTCACACGGGCGCGACCCCTGTTTTTGCCGATATTGATTACAGGACAACCTGTATTGACCCGGATGAAATTGAAAAGAAGCTTACCCCGAAAACAAAGGCGATCGTTCCGGTGCATTACAGCGGTCAGGTCTGCGACCTTGATCGTATCTATCAAATTGCGGACAAGCACGGTCTTTTTGTTTCAGAGGACGCGGCGCACGCCCTGTGGAGCCGCTACAAGGGAAGGCTCATCGGCAGCCAGCTGCCTGGCACAGCCTCCTACAGCTTTTACGCCACCAAAAACCTTGCCACCGGAGACGGCGGAATGCTGGTTACCGACGACGACGAAATTGACCGCAAGGCGAGAATCTTCGCTGGTCAGGGTATGAGCAAAAATGCGTGGAACCGTTACGCGAAGGGCGGCACGTGGAAATACGACATCTGCGAGCCCGGCTACAAGTATAATATGTTCGACATTCAGGCTGCGTTGGGATTAAAGCAGCTTGCCCGTCTGGAGGAAATGCAGACGGCGCGCCTGAAAATTGCCGCCAAATATCAGGAGGAATTCGGCAAAATTGACGCGGTTGAGGTACCGTTTGTTCCCGAATACGAAACCCACTGCTGGCACCTTTATGTCCTCCGCATCCGCCCCGAGCTTCTGACAATCGACCGCGACCAGTTCATTGTGGAGCTGAACGAGCGCAACGTCGGTACCAGCGTACACTTCATTCCGGTAACGTATATGAGCGCCTTCACCAGCCGCTACGGCTACAAACAGGGTGATTTCCCGAACGCGGAGAACCATTTTGAACGGCTGATTTCCCTGCCGCTCTACCCCACCCTGACGGACGAGCAGGCACAGTACGTGATCGACGCCGTGAAGGATATCGTGGAAAAACACCACAAATAATAGCGGGATAAAGGCTTGGTGCCGTGTGGGAATTCAAGCGCCGTTATGCTTGCGACGATACTTTCCCCCTATCCCTCCCGCGCGGGAAGCAGGCAAAAAATTCGCCCTGATGTGGTTGAGATCAATCACATCAGGGCGAATTTTATATTAGCCGAAGTAATTTATCACGCGGTTATCTGTTGTCCTCATAAATGATTCTGAGGCCGTCGAGCAGAAGGGTGTCGCAGAAATGAATCCTGCGTTTGCAGTGCGTAACGATTTCCCTCGACAGTCCGCCGGTAGCCACAATATGGCATTTACGGCCAAGCTCCTCCTCCATCCGTTCCACCATGCCGTCGATCATACTCGCGGTACCGTAGATGATACCGGATTGCATACTGTCGATGGTGTTGGAGCCGATGGCGCGTTTCGGCGCTTCCAGACTGATGGACGGGAGCTGCGCCGTGCGGCGGATCAGTGCGTCCATTGAAATTCCCACACCCGGCACAATGCATCCGCCGAGCATATTCTTGTCCTCATCCAGCACAACAAGCGTGGTGGCGGTTCCCATATCGAGAATGATCGTGGGTCCGTGGAACATTCCTGCGGCTGCCACACAGCCAACAATCAGGTCGGCGCCTGTCAACTCCGGTCGTTCTACTTTGATTTTAATACTCATTTTTGTATTTGGTCCGACGCAGATCGGGTCAACCCCGGTCAGGCGTTTGATTGCGCGGATGATATGGGCGGTGACGGACGGAACAACCGAGCTGATCACGCAGCCTTCAATATCCTTCAGCGCTACGCCGTAAATATCCAAAATATCTCGAAGCTCGATGGCATACTGGTCTTCCATGCGCGAGCAGTCGGTTGCCATTCGGGAAACGAACAAAAGCTTTTTATCATCATAAACACCGATGGTGACATTCGTATTTCCAATATCCAAGGCTAAAATCATGTAACGACCCCCCATCAAATTTTATAAAATTATATCAATTATTTTTAAAAATTGCAATATAAATTTGATAAAATTTTAACAAATTAAGCTAGAAATTCTTTCTCCATTTTTTTGTACTATAGTCGATTGCTATATTGTCAATCTCCTTGCCGCCTGCCGCCCGAGCACTTACGGAAACAGCCTCACCGCCAGAGAGGCACATTGGTAGAACATCGCGGAAGCATACCACGCGGTAATCAGCTGGTAAGCGGCACTGACCAGCATCCATTTCAGGCTTCCCGTTTCCCGCTTAATTGCGCTGAGCGCAGCCGTGCATGGCGTATAAAGTAAAACAAAGATGAGAAAGGAGCAGGCGCTCAGCGGCGAAAAGCTTGCCGGAAGCGCGACCGCCAGATTTTCGGAATAAAGGACGCTCATGGTACTTACAATAGATTCCTTGGCAACAAGACCGGTCAGCAGCGCAACCGCCGCTTCCCATGAGCCGAAACCGCAGAGACGGAATACGGGCGCAATTTGGCGTCCTAACGCTGCGAGAATACTTTGGGAGCCGTCGGTAATCATGTGAAGGTCGGTGGAAAGAGACTGCAGCAGCCAGATGAGAACCGTAGCGATGAACACGGTGGTACCCGCCTTTTGCAAAAAATCCTTCATACGCCG
The DNA here is from genome assembly GCA_023420245.1 of Bacillota bacterium. Lineage (GTDB taxonomy): Bacteria > Bacillota > Clostridia > Oscillospirales > Acutalibacteraceae > DATAML01. The sequence goes on from JAEZWL010000217.1 coordinate 8,924, forward strand.
CTCCACATGGAGCCAGACGCTTTTCGGGGTTGGCATGCGGTAATCGGGAAGCTCCATGACAAACGGCGCGGGTTCGCCCTTAAGCACACTGTTTTTGAACAGCAGTGCCGATAAAATGCCCATACCGATTCCAAAAAAGTACAGCAGGAACATCACGAGGGGGCGTGCTCCGACAAAAAATGCGGCAATGAAAAGAGAGTACACCGGAGTTTTCGCGCTGCACGACATAAAGGGTGTAATCAGGATCGTAAGACGCTTGTCTTTTTCGCTTTCCAGAATCCTTGTCCCCATAACCGCCGGCACCGTGCAGCCGAACCCCATCAGCAGCGGGACAAACGCCCTGCCGGAAAGACCGATTTTCCGCATGGGCGCGTCCATAATAAACGCGGCGCGCGCCATATAGCCGCTGTCCTCCAAAAGAGACAGCAGCAAAAACAGCAGCAGAATCTGGGGAAGAAATTTCAGAACCGCTCCCACTCCCGCGATGATACCGTCCACAATCAGACTGCGAACCCATGCGGAGGCACCCGAGGCATTCAGTACCGCATCCGCTGCGGGTGATAGAAAATGAGAGATCAGAAACTCCACAGCATTCACAAAAAAGGAGCCCACCGTTCCGAAGGTCAGCCAGAAAATGAACAAAACCATTAGAAAGAACACCGGAATTGCCAGATAGCGGTTTGTCGCCACCGCGTCAATCCGGTCGGAAATGCTTTTCTTATTTTCGTCGCGCTTCTTTACCGCCTTTTGTGTGATGCCGCCGATATATCGATATCGCGCCTCGGCGAGCTCTCCGTCCGGATCACGGCTGAGGTTCCCCGGTTTGGAAACGTGATGATAAACGCAGGAGCTTTTTGACGCTGCAATTGCGGCCTGAAGCAGGAGCGGGATTCCCTCCCCCTTTGAGGCAGAAACCGGAACCGCACGTACCCCCAGCAGGGAAGATAGCTTTTCATCGTCAATTCTGTCTCTGCGGTGCTCCACAACATCCATCATATTCAACGCGATTACCATCGGGATGTTCAGTTCCATAAGCTGTGTGGTCAGGTAGAGATTGCGCTCCAGATTGGAGGCGTCCACAACATTTATGATAAGGTCCGGCTTCTCTTCGCGCAGAAAATTTCCCGCCAGAGCCTCCTCCGGCGAGTACGGCACCAGCGAGTAAATACCCGGAAGGTCTACAATATCAATTGTATCCCCCCGAAATTGTATTTGACCGCTCTTTTTCTCTACTGTAACGCCCGGCCAGTTGCCGACATAGGCGGCGGAGCCGGTCAAAAAATTAAATAGCGTTGTTTTTCCGCAGTTTGGGTTGCCTGCCAGCGCGCAGGTCAGCCGTCTTGATTTCCCTTGATTCATCATACCGTTTCCTTAATGAAAAATAATTCTGACCGCCAGAGCCGAAAGAATGCACGCGGAAAGCTCCGCCGCAAGTGCGGCCGGAATTGTGTGACGGGTCTTTTTAATCCCGATAGCGCCGTAATAAACCGCAATGGCATAAAACGTCGTTTCAGTAGAACCGAACATTACGGAGGCCACGCGCCCGGCAAAGCTTTCCGTTCCGTTATTCTGAAAAATCTGAGCCAGAATCGCTGTTGCGCCACTCCCGGATACCGGCTTGATGAGTGCAAGCGGCATAACCTCGGGGGGCAGACCCAGAAACCGGGCCACCGGGGCTAAGAACGAAGAGAGCATGTCTAAGGCGCCGGAGGCATTCAGCATGGAGACCGCCATCATCAGCCCGACCAGCGTCGGCAGAATGGCAATCACAGAGGAAATCCCTTCTTTCGCCCCCGCTATAAAGGTATCAAAAACCGGAACGTGCCGAAACAATCCGAATAAGACAATAACGCACACCGTCACCGGTATTGCAAAAATCCCAAGCTTATCCACTGTTTGCCCCCTCCAGCAGCTTTGCCAGGGTAACTCCCACCAAAAGCGAACAGATGGAAACCAGCCATACCGCAGGCAATATGTCAAAGGGCGCCGGGGAACCGTATTTCGCCCGCAGCGTCCCCATAAAGGTGGGAATCAGCTGAATGGAAGCGCAATTTATCACCACAAAGGTCACCATGGAATTATCCGCCGTATTTGAGGAGTTCCGTTTCGCCAGTTCTTTAATTGCGGCAATCCCCATCGGCGTCGCGGCGTTACCAAGCCCCAGAAGGTTCGCGGTAACATTCATGCAAATTGCCCGCACCGCAGGGCTCCCCTTTTTTAAATCGGGAAAAAGAAGCCGCATTACCGGATTCAGCAATTTGGAAAGGAGCAGCGTAATTCCCCCGGAATCGGCAATTTTCATTAGTCCCGTCCAGGCACACATCATTCCGGCCATTGCAAGAATCAACTCAATGGCACTGGCGGCTCCGCTGAGCACCGACGCCGAAAGCTCGGCCATCCTGCCGGTTGCCGCGGCGCAGAACACACTAATCAGAATTAATCCGGCCCAAATATAGTTCAGCAGCTTGCTCACCCTTTACCCAGTCTTTTTCGTGTAATATCTATGAATATTCCAATTTAAATATGACTGATTTGTTAAAAAAATAGCCAGTATCTATTTGTGCAATTTATTGACAAAATTGGAAAAATATACTATAATATAGCAGTAATCTGACAGAAAGAGCCAAATTGAACAACGAAAGGTGATGATTAATTTGAAATCTACTGGAATCGTGCGAAAAGTTGACGAATTAGGACGCATTGTATTACCAAAAGAGTTAAGAATGACTCTAAACATAAACGAAAAAGATCCGCTAGAGA
>JAEZWL010000220.1 GCA_023420245.1 Bacillota bacterium
TCCTGTGCTAATCTCTTCATGGGAAGTTTCTGTCCTCTCCTGTGGAATGGTTTGTGGTGAACTCATTCTATCACATGGAGGGCTTTTACTTCCTCTTTTATTGGGTCACATCATTTTAACCTATACACAGTTTAAAAATAATCCCTATATTTGTTTCTTTTCTTTCCAGCTTCCACTGCCGCACTTTCGCCGGGATTAAAGCCAAACCCGGAATTTTATACAATCGGAAAGAAACGATGGCTCGCGTCATATGATTAGTATAGCAATCAACTATAATGCAAGTAACTTAATTGGGGGGTAAAAAATGAATCTTAACAGCCAGTCCTCTTTTTATCCGCCGCAGCCGGATAACCCCAGCGACGCGGAGCGGTATTTTCTGGCGAATTATGCGCTGACAAGGCTGGGATGGCCGGAGGATTTTGAGCTTATAAAACACCTCATGTCACCCCCTCCCGCCATTACCGGTTTCGCAAATCCGGGCGACTTCAAAGGAAAAAAGGTTGGGGTGCTCGGCGGTGGTCTGGCCGGGTTGGCCGCCGCTTATGAGCTTCGCAAGCTGGGCTTTGAAATCACAATATTAGACGCACTGGAGGATCGTGTGGGCGGCAGGGTTTACACCTGCTATTTTAACCGGCAGAAAAATCTCTACGGCGAGTTCGGACCGATGCGGATTCCAGTCATCCACGAGACGGTTTGGCATTATATAAAGCTGCTTGGTCTGCCGACCCGTCCGTTTATCCAGTATAATCCAAACGGGTTTGTTTATCTGCACGGCACGCGTGTTCGAAACGACCCGGACGGGCAAAGCGTGATGCAATCTATTTATCCGGAATACCATTTAAGCGATTGGGAAAAGAATATGAGCTGGCAGCAGCTGTTCTACACCGGGTTGGAAAGTCATTTGCGCGGCGCATCCCCGGCAGAAAGGGCGGAAATACTGGAGGTTAAACCGCTGTACAGTGAAAAGACCCTTTTGTGGAACAGGCATTCCAGCCTACATATGATGGAAGCTGCCGGATTGGGGCAGGAGGCAATCAATCTCATCGTCAATTTCAACGCGCTTCTAAAAGGAAATCTCTATAGCAGCTACATCGATTTTATTCAGGAAAGCTACCCGGCGGATATGTCTTATCTGTACGAAATCCCGGGCGGAATGGCAAAGCTGCCTCTGGCGTTTTATCTCTCCTTTCAGAGCGGCAATCCTTACCCGGAGATCGCACCGGAGCAAATCGGCAGGGTTTGCTACAAGGCTGGCAGTTGGGTAACCGGAATCCGGCTTACCCAAAACGGGAGAAAGGTCGCGGTCGATTATGAAGGCAAGAACAGACGGAAAAAGGTCGGGGAAGAATTTGATTATGTTGTCTGCGCCCTGCCATTTTCAACGCTGAGAAACGTTGCGGTTCAACCCCTGTTCAGCAATCTGAAAATGCGCGCAATCCGGGAAGTAAATTATACAACGGCGCAGAAAACACTGTTCCTCTGCAAGGAGAGGTTCTGGGAAAGAGAGGGAATTGTCGGGGGCTCCTCCTACACCGACCTGCCGTTAGCCTCCGTCTGGTATCCTTCCGATCATGCCGGGTGTATCAACAACCCGAACAGGAATCTTTCGGATCAAGTCGCGAACCTGCCATGGAACGAGCCCGGTGTATTCATTCCTTCCTATAATTTCACTCTGGATACCACCCGTCTGACAAATCAGCCGCCAGAGAAACGGCTTGCGGATTTTATGCGGGAAACCGAGGCTGTACATGGGCTGAGCGCGGGATATCTTTCCACCGTATTAAAAGGCTATAAAACAGTGAATTGGGATCAGGAGCCGACCTTCCGGGGCTCGATCTGTTTTTTCACTCCTGAACAGAAGCGTATTTTCTCATATGGTATGACGCTGCCAGAGTACGGCGACCGCGTCTTTTTCGCAGGCGAGCACATATCCGCGGTTCATCGCTGGATGCAGGGCGCGTTACAGAGCGGCATGCAGGCCGCCAATGATTTAGCGGCTGCCTGCGGAAAAACGAAGCGGACATAAAAGATTAACGTCAACCTTCCATGGGTATTGACCTAACAAAAATGTTTTATTATGATAATACCAGAGCTTGTATGCAAACTCAAGGCGGTTCTCCGGTTTGCACCCGTGCTCGAAGAGGGAAAAGAAAGTAGGTCATATTACGCATAATATTATATTTGATGTTGACGGTACCCTATGGGATACCACTCAGGTCGTAACAAAATCCTGGAATAAGGCAATTACAGAAGTCGGAGGAACAAAGACAGTCTTAACAGCTGCCGTTTTTCAAAAGGAATTCGGAAAAACGCTGGACATAATTGCGGATGATTTATTTCCGGACGCCGATGCAGGTCAAAAAGAAATCCTGGTACAAAGATGCTGTGCCTGTGAGCATGAGGCTCTGTTAAACGGTACGGAAAACCTGCTGTTTCCGCATGTAACCGAAACGCTCCGAAGCCTGTCTGAGCGATGCCGCCTGTTTATTGTAAGCAACTGTCAATGCGGTTATATTGAATTGTTCATGAAGAAGGGCGGCGTGGAGCCGTATATCACGGATATAGAGTGCTACGGAAACACCGGCAAAGGAAAAGGTGAAAACCTCCGGCTGCTGATGGAACGGAATCATTTGAAAGAAGCCGTATATGTCGGGGATACGCAAGGGGATTATGAGGCTACTGTTTTTGCGGGAATCCCTTTTATATTTGCGAAATACGGGTTTGGAGCTCCCGAAAGCTATTCCCTTGCAATCAGTGAAATAAAAGAACTACTGCGGATTTTTTTAAACAAGCACTGAATCTTTTACGGGTTTTTAATGGAAATTTTCAGAAACATCCCTTTACTATATGTACAAAAAGTTTTATAATATAAGAAATAATTTATAAGGATTTGATAAGCTGATGGCTCAATTTATAAACAAGGTTAAAGTCCCGAGTGAAGGGTCTGTTCGGCATATCGTAGGATTTGGGGTCGGAGACCCCGGCTACGATGTATTGGAACTGACGACCAAGGATAAAGTACCGTGCGTAGCCTATTACTATTTAAAGAACGGTAAAAAGCACCGCGTTTCGGTGACTAAATTTCAGGGCAAGTACTTTGTTGAACACGAAACCTACAACGATATGGATTCTCTGATTGGCACAAACAAAAAAAGCTGTTCTTTAAACAACGTTACCAGAGAATTTTTAATGGAAACTGTTATGGCATACCGTGCCTATCGCATGCTTTTTAATGAATACACCAGTTTTCGCGATGATATCAAGGACGCGCTTGACAACCTACAGTGTGTATACCTTGGCGCGATGGCAAAGGACAGCGAGCGCCTTACAAGCCTGTTGGAACGTTCCGGGTTTCATGTAGAATCTGTTAATTTTGATATGATAAAAACAAAGGAAGGAATCTGTATCTCGTTTGACGGTCTGTGCTTTAACGCAGATGAAATTATCCCCTAACGGTGATATATCACTACATGATCTATCACAAGGACCATGCATCATAAAATGGTGCATGGTCCTTGTGATTTTATTTTTGTTTTATCCGGCCGTTTTCAGCATTTCAAGAATTTCATCCGGGGTCTTATTGGATTTTAAAATAAACTTCTGAATTTCCTCAAGCTTTTTTTGCTGTTGAGAATCTAAAATTGCCTGTTTTTGTTCATTTAGCTCTTTGATTTTTTCATTTATTTTTGCTTTTCTTGATTCCATTTCCGTGATCTGCTCCTCCAGAAATTGAATCCTTTGTTCCTCTGTTTTTTGCGTACCGCGCGGCATAGCGTCAGCTCCTTTGATTTTTTATTACCGGATTTTAAAATGATTATATTCCATTCTAAATAGCTTTATACTACCTTTTAAAATAAAATTTAGTTTCTTGCGATCCGGAAAACCGCTTCCGCACATATTTAATTCATTTCGTATGGATGTATTTTAGACTTTTTAAACAACCGGATTAAAATTGTATGTCTACAATGTATTTTTCTTTTTTTGCTGTTTCATTTATAAAATTGATTGAATACTTGGCGTCATTCGCAAACAGAAGCGCATCCTCCAGTTCCACTTTTAAGATACACGTATTTTTATCCTGTTCATCCACATGCTTATCGTAAAATTGATAGAATACCCTGCGAAGGTCTTCACGCAGCTCCTTATTTTTATCCTCCAGAGGATGACCAAGATTCTTCCCTATCCCATGTGCCACAAACAGATTATGATTGAGGGCTACATGCGGATTTTTTTCAATTTCTTTCATTTTGCTGCTTAAGGCATAGGTGGTAATATAAAAAGCCTTTTCTTTATAAAATGCATCTATTACCCGCACGTTTGCCCTTCCGTTATTCACCGTGGCTAGAGGCATGGGAACATCTTTCCCGTAAAGTTCATCCATGACCTGTATTCCTTCGTAGTATAAGTTCATAGCCGGACTCCTTTTCAATTTAGAATAATAAACATTATATATTCTCCGGCATTAAAATGTCAACCAGATTGCCGTGGAGATTTCAGGGCTTCGATTCTAAGATAATAAAACGGCTCCCGCGAGGTTTACCCGTCGGTTTCTTCCGGTTCCTGCTCTCTTCGGACAATCGATTTATTCTGCCATTTTCCCTGTAAATAAC
>JAEZWL010000238.1 GCA_023420245.1 Bacillota bacterium
GAGTTGGGTTGACATTTTGTTTCTTCCTCCTGCCTGCAAACATATTATTGGAAACGAGCGCGATGGTGAACAGAACCGCCATGAGCAGCTTGAGGAAATTTGTGGGCAGACCCAGCTGCATGGCAATGGTCAGGCAGGCTTTATAGATAATCGCGCCAAATATCACAGCGGTGGTCGCCTTAACGAATTTTACTTTTTTAAACAGGTTGATTCCGATAATAACCGAAGCAAGCGCCATAACCACCATTCCGGTGCCGCTTGCCACGTTCGCGGATTCCGCCTGCTGCGCCAGAATACACCCGGAAAGAGCGGTAAACCCGTTACCGACCGCAAGACCGACAATCTTCCGCACGCCGGCGTCCTGCCCCAGTGAGGTGACGAACTGGGCGTTGTCGCCCGAAGCACTCAGCAGCAAGCCGGATTTTGTCTTTAAATAGGTATCTATAATCAGCTTTACGAGGACACAGCAAAGCGCCACAACAATCAGAACGCGGTAGTCCAGAATTCCTCCGGAAAGCGCTCCGGCGGGACCGGAGGTAAAAAGGGTGTCCTTGTTGTAAAAGGGCAGAACCGCGCTGCCGTTGGTAATCACCAGGTTAATGCTCCACATTCCGGTCATAACCAGTATTCCGGAGAGCAGGTCGGTAATTCCAAGCTTAACATGCAGAAGTCCCGTTACACAACCGGCAGCCGCACCGCACACAAATACGATCAGGCACACCAGCCAGGGGTTCACACCGGCAAGAATCAGCGCTGCCGCGACGCAAGCGCCCAGCGGGAACGTTCCATCCACTGAGAGATCCGGGAAGCCCAGAACCTGATAGGTAATGTAAACGCCTACCGCCATAATACCGTAGATGAAGCCCTCTTCCAGCACATTTTTCGCTAAACCGAGAATAATATCCATTGGGATTGAACCAGCTTTCTGTTATTTCTTAACCTCTGTCGCCTTGGAATACTCGGAGGGAAGGGTCAGACCAAGGGTTTCCAGAACCGCTTTGTTGTAAACCGGGGTGCAGTCCTTTACGGCGTAAACCGGAATATCGGCTGCTTTCGCTTCGCCCTTCAGGATTTTTGCGGCCATCTTGCCGGTTTCCTTGCCGAGAGCCACATAATCAATGCTCTGGGAAGCAAGGCAGCCATTCTTGACCTGCTCCTCCTCGGAACCGAAAACAGGAATCTTTTTATCGTTTGCCGCTTTCAGTACAGTGGAAAGATTATCCACTACATTATTATCGGTGAAATTGTTGATGCAGTCAACCCCTTTTGCGACTGCGGTTGCCGCCGCCGCGGCGACCTCGGAAGCGTTGGTCACGCCGACATCGACAATTTCAAAATTATACTTGGGAGCAAGCTCTTTGAACTGTTTCAGCTGAGAAATGGAATTCGGCTCGCTGGTTGTATAAAGAATACCGATTTTCTTTGCGTTCGGCAGAAACGCGCGAATCATTTTCATCTGCTGTTCCAGAGGCAGAACGTCGGAGGAACCGGTGCAGTTAACGCCGGGCTTCTCGTTGGATTTTACCACGCCCGCTGCAACGGGGTCGGAAACGGCTGTGAACACAACCGGGATGGTGGTGCTCTTTGCCGCGCTGTAAGCGGACATTGCCGCCGGGGTCGCGATGCCCATAATCAGGTCATATTTTTTCGAAACCATATTCTTCGCAATCAGGTCGCCGTTGGAATTATCGGCCTGCGCGTTTTGAAAATCGAGCGTCATATTGCCGCCGTCCTTGTAGCCCGCTTCCTCCAAACCGGCTTTAAACCCATTGTAGCAGTTATCGAGGGAAGGATGTGTTGCATACTGAATCACGCCGACCTTAACGCTCTTTTGCGCGGCGGCGGGAGACGAGGCGGAAGCTGCGCCGGCATTAGAAGAGCAGGCTGCGGCGGAAGCCGCAATCGCAACCGCAAGTAAAATTTCCATTGATTTTTTCATAATGTTTTTCATAAAAAAAGCCTCCTAAAAGTTAAGTCGTTTTTTCTTACACAGTACCCGAAAACAGAAGAATGTGGCCATCGCCACCAACCGTCCGTCATTGCTCACCAACTCCTTAACCTGAATTTTAGAAATAAAAAAACTCTTGCCCCTGAACAACCAGGGACAAGAGAATTACTCCTGCGGTACCACCCATATTGACGAAATATCGTCCGCTTTCTCCATACACAAAGCTTATGTACGCTTCCATGTTAACGGGTGAAGATCCCGTCAGTAACTACTGGGCGCTGCGCTTTTCGTACTGCCCTCATAAGTCCATTCAGCCTGCCTCATTCTGCCGCAATCACACCGCCTGCGGCTCTCTGTGGGAACGAAATGCCTGCTTACTACTCTTAATCATCGGTTTTAATATTGATATTTGTGATTATTATATGTAAAAATCAAGAAAATGTCAATATATTATTTTAATTTCTGACCCTGCTATAAAAACCCTAGAACACTACCGGCAATTTTTTGGGATTTATCCCATATTCAACGGCAGCAGCATCAGGTAATCTTCATCCTGCTCCTCTATGATTTGAAAACCGAGCTTTTGATACATTCATCTTATTCTGGGCTTGATCAGTTCTTTTCTTGTCATCATAAGAATCCCCCAAAGAAACAGTTGCAAAAATCCGTTTCTTCCATAAAAACGGCAAACCTTGATAATTCCTCTATTTACATTTACTGCTTTAGTATGGTATCTTTATCAATGGTTGTCAAGTATAATTCCTTTTTCTGCCTTTTTTCGTTTCATTTCCTATAATCAGACAGGATTTTTATCCGATATATTTTAGGATGATATATTTATACGAACGGAGTGTTATAATGGATTCAGAAGTCGTTATTACCATAGCGCGGGAATACGGAAGCGGCGGCCGCAAAATCGGGCAGAAGCTTGCCGGGGATTTAAACGTTCCATTTTATGATAAAGAGCTGGTTGCAATCGCCGCACAGGAAAGCGGAATCAGCAAAGAGCTGTTCGCGAAGGCAAACGAGAAAGCAAGCAGCAGCCTGCTTTATGCTTTGGTAATGGGGAGCTACACCTTCGGCAACCACGTTGCGCTAAGCAGCGAGATGCCGATTAACGACAAGCTGTTTTCCATTCAGTCCGATATCATTCAAAAAAAGGTCAAGGAAGGTCCCTGCATCTTAGTAGGGCGCTGCGCGGATTACCTGCTTCGCGAAAACAAAAACGTGCTGAAGGTCTTTATTAAGGCCAGCCGGGAAGCACGGATGGCACACGTCGTTGAAGAGCACGGCGTAAACCCCCAGAACGCATCGGAATATCTGAAGCGCAAGGACAGGCAAAGATCAAATTACTACTACTTCTATACCAAACAAAAATGGGGCGACCCAAAAAATTATGATCTGATTATCGATTCTGCAAAATTTGGGATTGAAAAATCTGCGGAATTGATTTTATTTGCATGTTCTGCACTCAGACCGGCGATCGAAAAATAAAGGAGTATATTTGTGAGGAAATCTTTATCCGGTGTCAAGGATATGACACTGGGGAACCCATACCGTTTAATTCTGATCTTTTCCCTTCCCCTTTTGATCGGGAATATCTTTCAGCAGCTGTATAACATGGTGGACAGTATTGTGGTGGGCAACTATGTCGGAACAAAAGCGCTCGCCGCGGTCGGCACGGGTTTTCCCGTTATTTTCATGCTCAGCTCCGTCTTCATGGGCGTAAGCATCGGCGCAACCATCATGATCTCCCAGTATTACGGCGCAAAGGATATTGAAAGCATTAAAAAATCCATTCATACAATTTACACCGCAATGATGCTCAGCTCCATTCCGCTGACAATCATCGGCATAGTTTGTACGGAACCTCTCCTTCGCCTGATGAAGGTTCCCGATGACGGTACGCTCGAAATGGCAAAAGTGTATATGATCGTAATTTTTATCGGAATCATCGGCAGTATCGGCTTTAATCTCAATTCCGGAATTTTGCAGGGACTTGGCGACAGTCATTCCTCCCTGCTGTTTCTTTTAATCGCCACCATCATCAATATCGTTCTTGACCTTGTATTTACCGTCTTATGCGGCTGGGGCGTTTTCGGCGTGGCGTTCGCTACGATTATCGCGCAGTTCTGCTCGTGGATTTTCGGCGTTTATTTTATCAACAAGCATTACACCTTCATCCATATTAAAATCTTCCAGATTTATTTTGACAAGGATTTATTTCGTAAAGCGATGAAGCTCGGGATTCCTTCGGGAATTCAGCAGGCCCTGTTTTCCATCGGGATTATGGCGATGCAGGCACTGGTAAACTCCTACGGTTCCGACTTTATGGCAGGATTTAACGGCGCCAACAAAATCGATACCTTTGCCTTTATGCCGATTCAAAGCTTTTCCACCGCGGTTACCACCTATGTCGGTCAGAATGTCGGCGCGGCAAAGCTCGATCGGGTTAAATCCGGAACGAAGGCCGGGCTGACGCTTTCCATCGGCTCCAGCATTGTGATCAGCGCTATTCTCTACCCGCTGAGCGGTCTTTTGATGCGCATGTTTAATCAGGACCCCAGCGTAATCAGTTCCGGCGTCGCATATCTGCACTGTGTGCTTCCCTTTTACCTTTTGCTGGCGCTTCTGTTCATTATCAACTCGGTGCTGCGGGGAGCCGGCGAAATGATGGTGCCAATGATCGCGACCTTCGTGTCCCTTTGGTTTGCGCGTGTACCAACCGCCTTTTTCATTGCGAGCATCTGGGGGAAGGAATCTATTTATTATTCCTACGCCATCGGGTGGGCATTTGGAATATTAATCTCCTTTACCTATTATCTAACCGGAAAATGGAAAAACAAAAGTATAGTCGATTAACTTTAAAAACAGCTAGACCTTGTTTGTAAAATCGAATAAACCGTGCTATTTAACTAAAATAGCGATGGAAGCCAGGTATACGAACGCTAAAAAGGAAGCATCCAATTTATCATAACGCGTTTGCAACTCTTCTGAACCACTTTAGCTTTTGAAAAAACACTCCATTTATTGAAATTATTCAGGAGGAGAAATTGAAATTTGATTCTGAAAATGTTATAACTGCAACAATAGATTTTACGAATTGTAAAACAGTAGTAGAAGTTCACCAAATCATTCAGAAGATTTTGGATTTTCCCGAGTACTATGGGAAAAATTTAGATGCGCTTTGGGATTGTCTAACAAAATATCCTTATCAGCCCAATGATATTACTATTGTTTTTAAGCCGGATGATTCGATGCATCAAGAAATGCTTTCTTATATTCGGAAGATAATTGATATCTTTATGGAAGTTCAGAAAAAATATGGAGACATTCGGATTACTGTGAAAAATTAATATAGTACCTATGATTAACCTAATGAGATAAACCTCCCAAAAATAGTCGTATATATATGGTTTTATGCTTCAAAGTGTGTTTGTTAGGTCTTGTTTGTAAATAAGTATTTGCGAGTATATTTTTTGTAATGCAAGGAGGACAACGCAGCAGCACGGAAAATAAACCGCAAAGACTGGGTGGTTTTGGAGTTAATTGACTATATTATTTCAAAGCATAATTTATACATGGAATGATCTTCGCCGCGCGTTGAAAGACGCGCGGTTTATTTTTTTAAATCTCCTTGACATCGGAGTTGTTTTGTTGTATAGTTAGTTACACAAGTGATCAACCACATAACTAAGAGGCAAGGAGGCGCAAAAATGGATTTTGCAGAGGAAAAACCGATCTACCTGCAAATAGCGGAAAAAATAGAAGACGCGATTCTATCCGGTGCTTTTCCGGTGGAAAGCCAGATTCCCAGCACGACGGAAATTTCGGTAAGCTACAAAATTAACCCCGCCACGGCACTGAAAGGAATTAATCTTCTGGTAGACAGCGGAATAGCATATAAGAAAAGAGGATTGGGTATGTTTGTATGTACGGAAGCAAAAGAGATTATCTCAAATAAGCGAAAAGCCGAATTCTTCGAACGCTTTGTACGCTCACTTCTGGATGAAGCAAAAAAACTGGATATGAGCAGGGATGAAATTATCGCGATGATTGAGGGGGGTTACAGCAATGAGTAAAATTGAGATTCAGAATATATCAAAGACTTTCGGAACTGTCGCGGCGCTGAAAGATGTTTCCGTCGAATTCGAGGGCAGCCATATCTACGGTCTTTTGGGTCGTAACGGCGCGGGTAAATCAACCCTGCTGAATCTGATTACCGGAAAAATGCACCCGACAAGCGGCGGTATTATAATCGACGGCGAGCCGGTATGGGAAAATGACCGTGCACTTTCAAAAATTTACTGCATGACGGAGCTGACGCTCTACCCGGAGCGCATGAAGGTGCGGGAGGCGTTTCGCTGGACCTCCGCGTTCTATGAAAGCTTTAATATGGAATACGCTCTGGAGCTCAGCGAAAAGTTTGAATTAAAGACTGATCGTAAAATTAAAAATCTTTCAACCGGGTACTCCTCAATTTTTAAAAATATCGTAGCCCTGTCCTGCGGAACGGAAATCGTTCTGTTCGACGAACCGGTGCTTGGGCTTGACGCCAACCACAGGGAACTCTTCTACAAAGAACTGCTGAAAAATTTCAGCGATCATCCCCGGACTGTCATTCTTTCGACTCATTTGATTGAAGAGGTTTCCGGCATTATTGACCGGGTCATAATGATTAAAGACGGTGAAATCATCATGGACAATGATGTTGAGAATGTAATTCGTATGGGTTACAGCGTAAGCGGACCGGCGGCAGAGGTTGACGGGTATATCAAAGGGAAAAAGGTGCTCGGCTTCGACACCCTCGGGAACTACAAATCCGCTTATCTTCTGGGAAATCCGGAGCAGGTTCCGCAAAATCTGGAAACCGGCAAGCTTGAGCTCCAGAAGCTGTTTATCCAGCTCACCAACACGCAGGAGGGATTATCATGAACAGGGCATTGAAAGCATCCATCCAATACCGTTTAAGGGATTACAGACAGGCACTGCTGATCATGTATCTGTGTGTTTATCTTTTATTTCTATTTTCCATCTGCCTTCGGAACTTCAATGTTAGGAGCAATGTTACTTTCAGTTCTATGGAGTCTGTCACCGCAATTACTATATTTGTTCTCGGACTGAACTCTTTTAAGGAATATTTCAAATTCTTTTCCGCAAACGGGGTATCCCGAAGAACCATGTTTTTCAGCGCGGTCTCTTCATTGGCGATTCTGTCCGCGGTGTTTTCCCTCATCGACACCATCAACGAAGTTATCTTTTCAAAGCTAATCAGCACATTTTATCCCTTTTTCGCATTGCTCTACGGCGAGCGGTATCACCTTGAAGGCGCCAGAAGTGTTAATCTTACCCCTCAGATTCTTCTGGAGCATTTTCTCTGGTTTGCCTTCCTGTATTTTGTCCTTTCGCTGGTGGGTCTGTTCATTACCACGGCATATTACCGCATGAACAAACCCCTGAAAATCATCGTATCCATCGCGGTTCCTCTTTTCTTGCTCAATGGAGGCAATTTTATGAATGATGCAATCAGCGAGAGTATTTCACGCAGTTTCGACAGCGTAGTCCGCGCGATGCTCGGGTTTTCCAACGGAAGCAACCCCTATATCGCAATGCTGAGCATGTTCCTTTTGGCCGCTGTATTTGCCGCTTTCGCTTACCTTCTGGCGCGCCGGGCGGATGTTAAAAAATAATAAGTTCTGTAATTATCCTCCTTTCCTATTTTAATTTTTCGCAGGAAATATTATAATGTTGTTTATAATTAGGTTCCGAACGATAAAAAGGAAGGAGGATTCTAATGAAAGCAACTGTCAGCAAAAGAACGCTCTTCCTCGCTCAGTTTGCCATGCTGCTTGCCTTAGAAGCTATTGTATGCTTCACCCCCCTCGGCTCTCTTCCGGCAGTCGGACCCATTGTAGCCACGCTCGGTATGATCCCCGTTATTATTACCGCCCTGCTGCTTGGAACAGGAGCCGGAACCGCAATGGGGTTCTTCATGGGTCTGTTCAGTATGATGGTATGGACCTTTACCCCGCCCAGCCCCGTCGCTTTTGTATTCACGCCGTTTTATTCGGTCGGCACGGCGAAAGGTAATTTTTGGAGTCTTGTGATCTGCTTCGTTCCGAGAATTCTGACCGGAACGGTTACCGGCCTGAGCTTCCGCCTGTTTGCCGGATTAAAATGGAAACCGGTTTTCTCCTACGGACTAAGCGGCATTTTAGGGAGTATGACCAACACCCTTCTGGTTTTGGGCGGAATTTACCGCTTCTTCGGGCAAAGCTATGCCGACGTGATCGGTTTGGGCTTTCAAGCGCTGCTCGGCTTGATTGGGCTTACAATCCTTACAAGCGGAATCCCTGAAGCGATTCTGGGAGCAATTGCCGCTTACGCAATCTGCTATCCGATCAACAAACATATGAGCCGCAGTTTTGAATAAAGCGAGGAAAACAGCGCAGAATAATGCTTTAGGAAAATTTTAACCCGGGATTTCGTGTCCGTGTCCTTAGCTCATCGAATTCGGGTGCGAAATTTATCCTTTTTCCGAGTGGGCCCGCATTAAAAAGCTTTAAAAATGATAAAAGCCACCCGGATTGAACCCGCACTCTGCGGATTTGCCGGGTGGCTTTTCAAATGAGCCGTTTATAAAAACCGGTTGCTATTCACATCAAACAGCCCCATGTCCGTAATGCGAAGCTCTGGAATCACCGGCAGAGCCATAAAGGATAGGTTCTGAAACGCGTCAATGTTATCCGGAACGCCCAGACGATGCACCGCAGCTTCCATCTCGCTGAGCTCGGCAACGATGTCGATAT
>JAEZWL010000242.1 GCA_023420245.1 Bacillota bacterium
CCCATGAAGCGTTATCCATAGAAAAAACCAATTCAGATATCATGGTGTGGATTAATAAGGTAATTAAATGGATTGGGTTCAGCATTGTTCCGGTCGGTCTTCTGTTGTTTTTTAACCAGTTTTATATTTCCAGGCAATCCGCTGACAGCGCTGTACTCAGCGCGGTCGCCGCGGTAATTGCTATGATTCCGGAAGGCTTGGTGCTGTTAACCAGTATTGTGCTTGCGGTAAGCGTGGTACGGCTGGCACGGCACCGCGCCCTGATTCAGGAATTATACTCTGTGGAAACGCTCGCCCGGGTGGACACCCTGTGTCTGGACAAAACCGGAACCATTACCGAAAATATTTTACGGCTGGAGGCTATTGTACCGCTTTGCCAAATCACGCAGGAGCAAACGGAGGATGCCATCGCGGCGCTGGTCGATACGATGAATGACGAAAATCCTACAAACAGAGCACTGAGACGAAGTTTGCGTAAACCGCCGGACTGGAAGTGCACAAAAACCATTTCCTTTTCTTCAGAACGGAAATGGAGCGGCGCGTCGTTTCGGGAAACCGGAAGCTTCTTTTTAGGCGCCGGTGAATTTATTCTAAAAAATCGGTTCGAATCGATACGAGCCGAGGCGGAGCATTATTCAGGAAGTGGTCACAGGGTACTCCTTTTGGCACATTCCTGCCGGGAGCCGGTAGAAGAAGAGCTTCCGGAGGATGTTCATCCGCTGGCTTTCATTCTGCTCGGCGATAAAATTCGGTCAAACGCCCGGGAAACGCTGGAATTTTTCTCCGATCAGGGCGTCGATATCAAAGTGATATCCGGAGACAACGCGCTGACCGTTTCCAACGTAGCGGAAAAAGCCGGCTTGTGGGACGCGGATAATTACATTGACGTCTCCACGCTCTCCTCCTACGAAGAGATTAAGGAAGCGGCTCAGAAATATTCGGTTTTTGGACGCGTCACCCCTCAGCAAAAGCATGACCTGATCAAAGCGCTGAAAGAATTGAAGCATACGGTAGCAATGACCGGCGACGGAATCAACGACGTCCTTGCGCTCAAGGAAAGTGATTGCAGCATTGCTATGGCAAGCGGAAGTGACGCGGCAAGGGCTGTATCACAGGTGATTCTGCTGGATTCCGACTTTTCCAGCATGCCCCGTATTGTAGGGGAAGGCAGAAGGTCCATCAATAATATGCAGCGTTCCGCCGCTCTTTATCTGGTTAAAACCATGTTTTCCATGATCATTACGGTTTTATTCCTCTTCTTTACCGTGGAATATCCGTTTCAGCCGATTCAGTATACCCTGATTAACACCCTTACAATCAGTGTTCCTTCTTTTATGTTGGCTCTGGAACCAAATCACGGAATTGTTCAGGGGAAGTTTTCAGTCAATGTCATCAAGCGGGCAATTCCCGGAACCGTTACCATGGTGCTGAATATTATCCTGCTTGTCACAGTTCATGCTTTTCTGCGCTTCTCCCCTGCGGAGTATGCCACCCTCGCTGTCATATTAACCGGCTTTACCGGCTTTCTTACCCTGTTCCGAATCAGCTATCCGTTCAACCGGAGACGAATTCTATTGTTTTTTTTGATGGTTCTTGCCTTTATCATTTCCATTACCGCGTTCCGTACGTTTTTTTCCCTTGCAGCTCTCACCCTGCCCATGGCATTCGTTTTGGTTCCGATGATGATTACGTCATTATGCCTGATGGCGGCGGGCTTGAATCTGATCAAGCTGCTTTCGGAACGAAAAAATCAATCAGGGGAAGCCGGAGCTTCTCCTGATTGATTCAGATAAGCGAATTCTTCCGCAATTTGCTTTATGCTTCGGATTTCTCTTTTTTGCGGGATTTCTTCTCGCCCTCTTTTGCGTACTTACAGAAACCTTTCATACAGCAAGCCTCACATTTCGGACCTCTTGCGGTACAGACGGCGCGCCCGTGAAGAACAAGCCTGTGGCAAAAATCATTGGATTCTTCCTCCGGCAGTACCGCGCGGAGCTGTTTTTCTACCCGAAAGGCATCCTTCCCCTCGCTGATACCAATTCTGCCGCAGATACGGATGCAGTGGGTGTCGGTCACAACGGCTGGTTTATGGTAAATATCCCCCACGACAAGGTTGGCGGTTTTTCTTCCGACACCCGGCAGCCGGGTAAGCTGCTCGATGGTATCCGGCATAACTCCGCCGAATTCAGATTGCAGCATTTTACACATCGCAAGAATATCGCGCGCTTTCGTCTTATATAAGCCGCAGGAATGAATATATTCCTCAATTTCTTCCGCCGAGCCTTCAAGGAAGGCTTCCAGTGTGGGAAAACGCCGAAAAAGCGCCGGGGTCACCAGATTTACACGCGCGTCGGTACACTGAGCGGAAAGGCGTGTTGCGATCAGCAGCTGAAGCGGGTCCTCATAAGTAAGAGAGCAGACCGCGTCGGGATATTCTTTTTTTAATGCCTCCACCGCTAAGGCGGCTCGCTGTTTTTTTGTCATTTCATTTCCCCCGGTCAATTATAGCGATTGACTATATTAATCGACTATAGTTTAACGCAAAATCTGCAAAAGTACAAGTTGACAAACAGTATCAGAATTAATAAGATTAGGATACCGCTGTAATAGCGCAGCGCAAGCCTGTTTTTGCGGTGCCTGACAGGTTTTGGCATTTTGATACTGACGCTATGTTTCGTACCAACAAAAGCGAAAAAACGAGGATACTTATGAGCAGATTTCAGCTTAAGCTTCTTGCGGTAATCACGATGATTATCGACCATACCGGAGCGGTTCTTTTTCCTGATTTTATCATTCTTCGAATGATAGGGCGGCTGTCCTTTCCCATCTACGCATACTTTATCTCCGAAGGACTGCTCCATACCTCAAATATAAAAAAATACCTGCTGCGTCTGTTGGCGTTTGCAATCGTTTCAGAAATCCCCTATGACCTTGCGTTCCATCATGTTCTCTTTTACCCGAAGGGGCAAAATGTCTTTTTTACCCTGTTTTTCGGGCTGGTCGCTGTCGCCGCGCTGAAAAATCAACCCCCACGGCATCCCGCTCCGGCACTTTTTCTGGCCGCGGGCGCCGCGTTTTTCGCCTGGATTTTTCATTCGGATTACAGCTGGTTTGGTGTATTGGTGATTATTATCCTTTCCTGTTTCAGAGACCGGCGCTCAAACAGTTTTCTCCTGTTTATCCTTGCAAATACCGGATACAGTCTGCTAACGAGCAGACTTCAGCTTCTGGCCGCAGCCTCTTGTCTTCCGCTCTCCTTATATAATGGAGAAAAGGGAACCTACCGCTTAAAATATTTCTTTTATGCAATTTACCCAGTGCACTTAATTCTTCTATTTTTTATCCATATGGTTGTCAATTAACTTGTTAAAGTGTATAATTTATAAGTATAAAATTGCAAATGAAAGGGAATGAAAAAATGTATCAGGAAATGATGGATTCCATTGGGTTTGTATTGAAGGCAGACCCTGAGGTTGGCGCCTCCATGCAGGACGAGCTGAAGCGGCAGCAAAGCAATCTGGAAATGATTGCATCCGAAAATTTAGTCTCTCCGGCGGTTATGGCCGCAATGGGAAGCGTCCTTACCAATAAATATGCCGAGGGTTACCCGGGAAAAAGATATTACGGCGGCTGCCAGCATGTCGACGTTGTTGAAACCATTGCGCGCGACCGTGCATGTGAGCTTTTTCACGCCGAGCACGCCAACGTTCAGCCGCATTCCGGCGCGCAGGCCAACACAGCCGTTTATTTTTCGCTACTGAATCCGGGTGATACCGTAATGGGAATGAACCTTGCGGAGGGCGGACACCTTACCCACGGTTCTCCCGTAAATCTTTCCGGTAAATACTACAACTTCATTCCCTATGGAGTAGATGCGGAAACCGGACGCATTGATTACGAAAAGATGTACGAGCTGGCTATGGCCAACAAGCCAAAGCTCATCGTTTCCGGCGCAAGCGCCTACCCAAGAGTCATCGACTTTAAGAAAATCCGCGAAATCTGCGACGCTTGCGGCGCGCTGATGATGGTTGATATGGCACACATTGCAGGATTGGTTGCAGCCGGGGAACATCCAAACCCGGTGGAATGGGCGGAAATCGTCACCACCACAACCCATAAAACACTCCGCGGCCCGCGCGGCGGTCTGATTCTCTGCCGTGAGGAATACGCAAAGGCCATCGATAAGTCGATTTTCCCCGGAACACAGGGCGGTCCGCTGATGCACGTCATCGCCGGCAAAGCTGTTTGTCTGGGCGAAGCGTTAAAACCGGAGTTTAAGCAGTACGGCCGCAGAATTGTTGAGAATGCGGCGGCGCTCGCGGAAGGCTTGCTGAAACGCGGCGTTAAGCTGGTCTCCGGCGGCACCGACAACCACCTGATGCTGGTAGACCTAAACGGTCTCGAGCTGACGGGCAAAGAGCTGGAGCACCGTCTGGACGCCGTAAATATTACCGCAAACAAAAACACCATTCCGAACGAGCAGAGAAGTCCGTTTATCACGAGCGGTCTGCGTCTGGGCACTCCGGCAGTTACGACAAGGGGTCTCAATACAAAGGATATGGACCTCATCGCGGAATGCATCGCGCTGGCGGTCAACGACTTTGAAGCCAGCGAGGATAAAATCCGGACAATAGTAAAAGAAATATGTGACCGTTATCCCCTATACCAATAATTATTTGAAAAAGAGGTATGCCACCGCGCATACCTCTCATTATATCAATAAAATCAGGAGGATTAGAAAATGTGTAAAAGAGAAATTTGCTTACTTTCCGCCTTTATGCTGTTATTAGGGATTCTGCTTGGTTTTCTATGCGCTCCGATCAAGCATGGGCTAAGCATCGGCAACAACAACGGCAATACCAATTATAGAAAAGATGACGACGACTTTGAGTTTGACGACAGCTCCGATGATATCCCGTTTTAACACAGCAACAAAAGGAGTGGACTTATGGCGGCACCTTTAGCGGACAGGCTGCGCCCGAAAGCCCTGGATGACATCGTAGGGCAGCACCATCTTCTGGACAAAGGAAAAGCCCTGCGGCGGATTATAGAATCCGGAAGTATCCCCAATATGATCTTTTACGGACCTTCCGGAATCGGGAAAACCACTCTGGCTTCGATCATCGCGAAACAAACCAACCGAAGTCTGTTTAAGCTGAACGGCACCACCGCTTCCACCTCTGATATCCGCGACGTGGTCAGCCAGATTGATACCCTTTCCGCGCCGAACGGCATTCTGCTCTATCTTGACGAGATACAATACTTCAACAAGAAACAGCAGCAAACCCTTCTGGAGTTCATCGAAAACGGACAAATCACGCTGATTGCCTCCACGACGGAAAATCCGTATTTCTACGTTTATAACGCAATCCTCAGCCGTTCCACCGTTTTTGAATTCAAGCCGGTGGAGAAAAAAGACGTTATTCTTGCCGTTCAGCGTGCTTTTTCTTTTATGGAAGAAGAGCAGCACATCACGATACAGGTGGAGAACGGCGCGGCAGAATTTATTTCCACCGCCTGCGGCGGCGACGTCCGCAAGGCGATGAACGCGGCGGAGCTTTGCATGCTCTCGGGGGAATTAAAGGATAACGTTTGTTTGGTTACGCTGGAGCTTGCAAAGGAATTGACTCAGCGCAGCGCGCTTCGCTATGACCGCGCGGGTGATGAGCATTACGATATCCTTTCCGCCTTTCAAAAGTCAATGCGGGGCTCCGACCCCGACGCGGCAATCCATTATCTTGCACGTTTACTGGAAGCAGGCGATCTGCCCTCTGTTTGTCGCAGGCTTATGGTTTGCGCCTGCGAGGATGTCGGGCTGGCGTATCCGCTGATTATCCCGATTGTGAAGGCGGCGGTTGACGCCGCTTTCCAGGTTGGTCTGCCGGAGGCGTGCATTCCGCTTGCCGACGCGGTAATTCTTGTATGCAACTCCCCCAAATCCAACTCCGCGTACAACGCCATCGGCGCAGCTATCGCCGATGTCCAAAAGGGAAAGGTCGGCAATATCCCCCGCCAACTCCAAAACAAGCATTATGACGGAGAGGATAATGAGCGTAAGGGTCAGTTTTATCTCTATCCTCATGATTATCCGAACCACTGGACACAGCAGCAGTATTTGCCGGATATTCTAAAAGGAACCCGCTATTATGAATATGGCCAGAATAAAACAGAGCAGGCATTTTTTGAATATTGGAAGAACATCAAAAATACAAAATAATTGTAGGATTGTCTTTATGGCCTCCTTGTATCTCATGGATGGGAGTGTTATGATATAGACAAGAAAAACAAGGAGGTGTGCAGTATGAAAAATGAAATACTATCCAGCCTAACATACGGCATGTATGCAATCGGTGTAAAAGATGAAAATAAAGCCTCCGCCTGCATTGTCAATACTGTCGTTCAGGTAAGCAACTCGCCGAATATGATCGCTGTCAGTATGAATCACAATAATTACAGTCATGAATGTATTGTGAAAAACGGTATCTTTACGGTATCCGTCTTTTCAGAGGATACCTCCGGCGCTGTAATCGGCGCTCTCGGGTTTAATTCCGGGCGAAATACCGATAAGCTGCTGAATGTCCATCATAAAATACTGGCTGAAGGCGTTCCGGTCATAAAAGAAAACATTTGCTGCTGGCTGTTGTGCCGTGTTGTAAGTCAAGTAGAAACATCCACTCATACGGTTTTTGTGGCCGAAGTGATTGCCGGAAGTGACGAAGCAAAGGGGAAGCCTATGACTTATGACTATTATCATAAGGTAATTAAAGGCAAGGCCCCGAAAAATGCGCCGACTTATCAGGCTGAGCAAAAAAGCAATGACCGAATTGACGGAGAAAGCTGGATTTGTACCGTATGCGGTTATGTTTATAATGATCCCGACCTGTCCTTTGAATCTCTGCCAGACGACTGGGTATGTCCGATTTGCGGGATGCCGAAATCCGCTTTTAAAAGGCAATAGAAGCCGTTCTGCAAGGCTCATCCGGAGTTTCCCCCGGGTGAGCTTTTTCTTATTGAATACCAGTATTTTTGTGTTTAGGGTTGCACTTTCCGATAAAATATGGTATTATAGTCAAGCGCTTTGTTGAATGCATTTTATATCGATTTATAATCGGGCCATTAGCTCAGTTGGTTAGAGCAACCGGCTCATAACCGGTCGGTCCAAGGTTCGAGTCCTTGATGGCCCACCAACGTAAAAACCGCATGGATACTGTTTATCAGTATTATATGCGGCTTTATTTTTGCCATTTATAGTCGATCAACTTAAAAAAAGCTATAGCCGATTAACTTTAAAAACAGCTAAGGATTTGCGAGGATATTTTTCGTGGTGTAAGGCGGACGACGAATCCAGGCTGGCGCCTGGCGAGGAGGACAACGCAACGGCACGGAAAAAACAGGCCGCTAAGACTGGGTGGTTTTGGAGTTAATTGACTATAAGGATTTGCGACTCTATTTCGCGTAACGCTAAACGATTGTTGTTCATACGCAACCATTGCACCTCTTGTCGCAATTATGTTACAATTAAGATATTGAGGGGGCTGCAAAATGGAACTAAAATGCAAAATCACATCCACAGAAGTGACCAAGTATATAAGAAAAACGACCACCAAAAAAACACTCAAAACCTCACTGATAGGAGCCGCGTTATTTTTTCCTGTTTTGTTATACATTTTGCACGATTATCCTTTTACTGCAAACTGGTACTTCATTATATCCCTCTTTGTGATATCAACCGCTTATTTTGGTCTGCTGTATTTTCTGCTGAGAGTAAAACAGCTCTATTACATTAAAATGAATATAAAGAAACTGGGAAAATCCTATTTTAACACTGAAAAGTCAATTATACTCGATGACGAAGGGCTGGAATTAAAGTCAGCTATTAGAAATACGAAGATCCCTTACTGTGAAATTCAATCTGTTTTTGAGAGCAATGAATTTATTACAATTCAATTTAAAGCCGGTGATCGAATTTATATTCCAATCGTCAATATTATTAATCCCGAAGTAAAAGATACTTTTCTATCATCATTACAGTCCAAAACAGCCAAGCAAATCTGACACGTGTTTCAGTGCATGGGCTTTGGGGCTTGGATGGGAAAGGCAATCGCTCCCGGCTATCGGGATTAAGAACAAATGAAATCAGCAACAAAAACCGCCGGTCATTTGACCAGCGGTTT
>JAEZWL010000246.1 GCA_023420245.1 Bacillota bacterium
CCAGCGCCCATATGCGGGAGATGAAGAAGGAACGGTATCATATTCTTGTTGATTTGAAGCCCGCACTTAGCCTAGAACAGCTCGACACTCGTTTGCAGCGGGATTTTGAATCCAGCCTTAACCGTGATTTTTGTAATTCCCTCAACGCGCTGCTGCCCCGAAAGATGATTCCGATAATGGTGGCGCGCTCCGGAATCCCGCCGGAAGTGAAATGCAATCAGATTACGAAGGATATGCGTCGATCCTTTGTTGACCTGTTGAAAAATTTTGAGTTTTCTGTTTCCGGCTTCCGCCCAATCAGCGAAGCGATTGTTACTTCGGGAGGTGTCAAGGTTGGCGAGATTAATCCCAAAACAATGGAGTCAAAGCTGGTAAGCGGACTGTACTTTGCCGGAGAGGTAATCGACGTTGACGCTTATACCGGCGGGTTTAACCTACAGATTGCGTTCTGCACGGGTCGCCTTGCGGCGAATTCTATTTTAAATGAGGGGTAGCATTCATGATCGCTATTGCAATTGACGGCCCGGCAGGCGCGGGGAAAAGTACCATTGCCCGCCGCGCGGCGCGGCAGATCGGGTTTATTTATGTCGATACCGGCGCACTGTATCGCGCAATCGGGTTGTATATGTTGAATCATCAAATTGAAACCACGGATAGCGAAGCTGTCAATGCACTGCTTTGCAGTGTTGATATTTCTCTCGCCTTTCAAAATGGGGAACAGCGTGTAATCCTGTGCGGCGAAGATGTTTCCGATGAAATCCGGACTGCCGAGGTATCCATGGCTGCTTCCAATGTATCCGCAATTCCGAAGGTGCGTGAATTTCTTTTCGCGTTGCAGAAGGATATCGCCCATAGCAATAATGTGGTAATGGATGGTCGGGATATCGGAACGGTGGTGCTGCCGGAGGCGCAGGTGAAGATTTTTCTTACCGCTTCTCCGGAGGAACGCGCGGCGCGGCGTTATGACGAGATGACTGCAAAGGGTCAGAAGGTAGAATACGCCGATGTTCTGAGTGATTTGAAAATACGGGATTACAATGATTCTCACCGTGCGGTTGCGCCTCTTATTCCTGCAAACAACGCAATTGTAGTGGACACTACCGGCAATACGCTTGAAGAATCTGTTGCACAGCTGTTATCAATTATTGAAAGCAGGCTGCGCGGAATCTGAAGCCGTGCCGTGTTTTTCAGGCTGCGCTTTCAGTGCATAAATCAACGGGAAAAGGTGATATTATGAAGCGAACACCGCTTTACGCGTTCTGTAAAACATACTTGCAATGGCTTATGCAATGTTTTTTTCGGTATTCGGTTAATGATAAAGACAAATTTCCGAAAAACGGAAGGGTCATTGTCTGCTGCAATCATCTCTGCAATTCGGACGCGATTCGTTTGGCGTTTACACAGCACCGTCAAATTTACTACATGGCAAAGGCAGAACTGTTTCAGAACAAAGTGCTGGCGCGCCTGTTCAGCGCTTTGGGCGCCTATGCCGTACAGCGTGGGAAAGGCGATAAGGGCGCGCTTAACAAAGCGGGTCAGCTGCTGGAACAAGAACAGGCGCTTGGTATTTTTATCGAGGGAACCCGTTCCAAAACGGGGGAGTTACTTCAGCCGAAAGCCGGCGCCGTTATGCTGGCGAATAAATATAACGCTCCCATTCTGCCCTGCTGTATCACGGGCAAGGGCGGAAAAGTACCCAAGCCGCTTCATAAGTGCATTATTTCCTACGGCGATATGATTCAGCCGGAGGAGCTTGGAATCGTGGAGGGAACCGGAGCGGAGCTCAGGAACGCGAGCCGTTTGGTGATGAGCAAAATTGCGGAGCTGCGCGAACGGGATATCAAGTTATTGGAACATAAATAAAGGCCGGATAACATGTTTTATTTTACAAGTATTCATATCCTGTCTTTTTTTGCCAGGCTATTCTACCGAGTCAAATATGTCGGGTTGGAGCATATTCCCGCCGAAGGAAGGCTGATCGTGTGCAGCAACCATAAGTCGGTTA
Source organism: Bacillota bacterium (assembly GCA_023420245.1). Lineage (GTDB taxonomy): Bacteria > Bacillota > Clostridia > Oscillospirales > Acutalibacteraceae > DATAML01. The sequence continues at coordinate 2,006 of JAEZWL010000246.1, forward strand.
TAGACCCGCTTTTTCTTGCGGTTCCCTTCAAACGTCAGATACGGTATATGGCAAAATCGGAGCTGTTTGAGGATCACGGCTGGCTCGTTTCAAAGTTGCTGTTCTGGCTTGGCGCTTTTCCGGTGAAAAGGGATAAGGGGGACGCTAGGTCGATCCGGACGGCGGCGGATATTTTGAACCGGGAAGGGGTTGTCGGCATCTTCCCGCAGGGTAAATGCGTTTTCGACCAAACTCCGTTTCACCCAAAAGCGGGCGCTGTAATGCTTGCAGCAAAAACGAATGCTCCGATTCTGCCCGTGTCCATATATTGCGACGGAATTATCCGGCCGTTTTCCCGTATCACAATACGGTTTGGTGGGGTCATTCCGGCAAATGAATTTTCGATCAAGGATTTGCGTTCCTCGGCTGAAAAATTAGCCGGGCAGATTAATTATTTGTTGGAGGAAAAGGATTGAAGGTTGTTGTCGCGGAATCCGCCGGTTTTTGTTTTGGAGTAAACCGCGCGGTGAATATGGTGTATGAACTGCTCAAAAACGGTAAAAATGTATATACTTTAGGTCCGATCATACACAATCCGCAAACATTGGCGGAGCTGGAATCGAAAGGTGTAAAGGTTGTTTCCGCGCCGGATGAAGTACCGCCGAACGGAACCCTTGTCATTCGTTCTCACGGGGTATCCCGTGCGGTTCAAAACCGCATTGAGGAGCTAAACCTGGATTGCGCGGATGCGACCTGTCCGTTTGTGCAGAAAATTCATAAAATTGTGTCCGGCGCCTCGAAACACGGCGATATTGTACTAATCGCGGGGGATGCAAATCATCCGGAAGTAAAGGGAATTCAGGGGCATTGTGCGGGTTCCTGTTATGTCTTTAAAAACGCGGAAGAGTTAAAAAATATTTTAATTGAGGAAAATAAACCGATCTGTGTAGTCGCACAAACGACTTTTAGCGTAGCAGAATGGGAAAATTGTTTGAAAATAATAAAAAGGGTATATACAAACGCGACTATTTTTGATACAATATGTAATGCTACTGCAAAACGTCAATCAGAGTCGGAGTGGCTGTCGCAGCAATGTGACGCCATGATTGTCATTGGGGGCAGACAAAGCTCCAATACTGCGAAGCTGTGTGATGTGTGCGCGAAAAATTGTACCGCTTATTTTATAGAATCAGCGGACGAGCTTCCGCTTTCGGCCTTACGACAGGCCGAGTGCATAGGCATTACTGCGGGTGCTTCAACACCGGCAAGCATTATAAAGGAGGTACTTGATACCATGTCAGAAATCATTGAGGGCGCGGGTCAAAATTTTATGGAGAATAATGCCGAGGGAAACTTTGAGGAAATGCTCGAAGAATCTCTAAAGAGTTTAAATACAGACGAAAAGGTACGCGGTGTGGTTGTCGGCATTACTCCCAGTGAGGTTTATGTCGATGTCGGAAGGAAGCAGGCCGGTTTTATTTCCGTCTCAGAGCTTTCAGCTGACCCGAACGTAAAGCCAGAGGATATCGTTAAAATCGGCGATGAGCTTGAGCTTCTCATCA
>JAEZWL010000073.1 GCA_023420245.1 Bacillota bacterium
TTCATTATACACTTATCCTTCCCGCTTGTCCAGTAGACATAAATGTTGAAATTGTGAACGTTACGTGAAAGGAATTTCTGTTTTAGCTTTTAATATTGTCGGAAACTGATTTTTCCGCATCTTTGCCGATGATTGTTAAAAACTCGCTGAGGGTATCGAGCGGAGTTGCGCCGGGCAGGATTTTTACGCTGAGATACGGCTTTGCGCCGGCGTTCAGCATTACGCGGGAACGCAGGGCGGCAATCAGCGCGCTGACCTGCTTCATATCGATCTGCTTCTTATAGAGCAGTAGCACGTCATTCTGCTGCTTGATTTCGTAAATGCCCAGTTCAGAGGCGAGGTTCCGTAAAAGTGCAACCTCAATTAATCCGTTTACACTCTCCGGCGGCTCGCCGAAGCGGTCGATCAGCTCATCGGTAACGTCGAGCGCGTCCTCACGGGTGCGAATATCCGCAATGCGGCGGTAAACCTCCAGCCGCTGGCTGAGGTTTTCAATGTAGCTTTCGGGGATATGCGCCTGAACCTGCATATCCACCAGGCATTCCGCGTCGTACTCCTGCGGGTTTTCGCCCTTTTCACGGCTGATTGCCTCCGCCAGCAAATGCAGGTACATATCGTAGCCGACCGCCTCCATATGCCCGTGCTGTTCGCCGCCGAGGATGTTGCCCGCGCCGCGGATTTCCAGGTCGCGCATGGCGATTTTAAAGCCGGAGCCGAATTCGGTAAACTCGCGGATGGCAGAAAGGCGCTTCTGCGCGATTTCAGTAAGCACCTTGTTCGGAGTAAAGGTTAGGTAAGCGTAAGCGCGGCGGTTGGAACGCCCCACACGCCCGCGAATCTGGTGCAGCTGCGAAAGCCCCATATGGTCGGCGTTCTCAATAATCAGCGTGTTCGCGTTCGGCACATCCACGCCGGTTTCGATGATCGTGGTGCAAACAAGCACGTCGATCTCATGCTCGATCAGGCGGCGCCAAACCTCAGAAAGCTCCTGCTCGTTCATTTTGCCGTGTCCGAAGCCGACGCGCGCCTCCGGAACCTCCGCCTGTATCCGCGCGGCGGTGCGCTCGATGGTTGCGACGTCGTTGTGCAGGTAGTACACCTGCCCTCCGCGCCGGAGCTCCCGCCGGATGGCCTCGGCGACCAGCCCGTTGTCGTGCTCCAGAACATAGGTCTGCACGGGATGGCGGTCGTGCGGCGCTTCTTCAATGACGCTCATATCGCGGATGCCCGAAAGCGCCATGTTCAGGGTACGCGGAATCGGCGTGGCGGAAAGGGTCAGGACATCAACGTTTTTACACAGGGATTTTAGCTTTTCCTTCTGCGCCACACCGAAACGCTGCTCCTCATCGATGATGACCAGCCCCAAATCGCGGAATACCACATCCTTGGAAACAAGGCGGTGGGTTCCGATCACCATATCAACCTCTCCGCGCTTAATGCGGCGGATGATCTCCTCCTGCTGCTTCGGCGTGCGGAAGCGGGAAAGCAGCTCGACCCGAACCGGGTAGCCCTCCATCCGCTTGGTGATGGTCTGGTAATGCTGCCACGCCAGAATGGTTGTGGGCACCAGCATGGCGCACTGCTTGGAATCGGTCACGCATTTGAACGCGGCGCGGAGCGCCACCTCTGTCTTTCCGAAGCCAACATCGCCGCAAAGCAGCCTGTCCATCGGTGGCTCCTGTTCCATATCCGCCTTGATTTCTTCAATACACCGAAGCTGATCCTCGGTTTCGTCGAACTCAAAATGGGATTCAAAATCATGCTGCCATTCGGTATCCTGCGGGAACGCGTGCCCCTTTGCCTGCATCCGGTCGGCATAAAGCTTAATCAGCTCCTTTGCCATATCCTTCACAGCAGAGCGCACCCGCGCCTTTGCCTTCTGCCAATCGGTGCCGCCGAGGCGGTGCAGCTTGACGGAAGCGTCCTCTCGCGGACCGATATATTTTGAAACCATATCAAGCTGGGTAACAGGAACATAAAGGGTATCGTTTTTGGCGTATCTCACCTTTATATAGTCTTTTACAATGCCGTGCATATCGAGCTTGTGGATTCCCTCGAATACGCCGATGCCGTGTGCGGTGTGTACCACATAGTCGCCGGGGGTAAGCTCGGCAAGGCTGTAGATTTCCTGACTGTTCCTGCTCCGCTTCGCCTTTCTGGTCTTGCTGACAACCAGTCTGCCGTGCGTAATCAGCCCGAAAAATGCGCCCGGATATTCCAGCCCGGCGGAAAGCGCCCCGGTGGTAACGACCACGGTGCCGCGCTCGATCTGCTCCAGGTTTTCCACATAGGTCGCGTTGATTCCGTGTGCGTGCAAATCTGCCGCGACCGTCATCGCGCTTCTTTCGTTACCGGCAAGCACGACGCAGGCCCATTTGCCGGCCAGCATCGCCTGCAAATCCTCTGCCAGCAGTTGGGTGCTCCCGCCCCAGACGGAAAGCTGGCGAACCGTGATGTTCAGCAGGGTTTGAACCGGGGTATCGTAGCTTCCCCGGACAAAGGTATCCATGTAAACCGCGCCGTGCTCCATCCGCTCGAGCGCATAAGCCCAGTCGCCGCTGAAGGTATCCAGCCCGCGACAGAGCGTGCCGTCCGAAAGATATTCCTTGATGTCCTCGCCCCACTGCCACAGCGTACTGCGGATGCGCTCCTTTGCTTTGGACGGTTCGCTTACAAACAACAGCATATCCGGCGATTGATAATCAAACAGGGTCGCCGTGCTTTCATACAGAAACGGGATAAATTTATCGGCACAGCCAAGGTGCAGACCCTTTTCCAGCTTTTCGGCCTGCGCCGCTAAAACTTCCTTTGCCGCCGGGGCGGTCTTACCGCGCAGGGAAGCCGCGTGTTTTTCAATTCTCTTTGCCAGCAGGGCGGGGTTATCAATCAGCGCTTCCACCGACGGCGCAAGCGTGATCTGCCGGATGGTTTCCGTACGCCGCTGTGTTTCTAAATCAAACAGAGAGATCGTATCGATTTCATCGCCCCAGAATTCCACTCTCGCCGGAGAGGCGGCGTCCGGCGTAAAAATATCCAGTATCCCCCCGCGCTGGGAAAACTGTCCGGTACCGTCAATCTGCGCCGCGCGTTCATAGCCGCATGCGGCGAGCGCGTCCAGCACCTGCCGCATCGGAATGGTCTGTCCGGTTTTGAGGGTGATGGTGCGTTTTTTCAGCTCCAGAGGAGGGATGGTGTATTGCAGGGCGGCATCCATACAGCAGATAACCGCGTCGCACTCCCCGTTGAGAATCCGCTCAAGAACCTGTAGGCGCTGGTGCTCGTATTCGTGGCTGCTCCCCGCGGTATCGCGGAAATTGAAGTCGCGCACCGGGTAAAACAGCGGCTTCATGCCCATGGAGGAGAGATCGTCGCAGAAACGCTGCGCTTCGCTCTCGTCCCCGGCAACAACAAAAGCCCTGCGTTCCAGTTTGGCGCAGAGCGAATAAATAAGATTGGCTTTGTGAATGCCGGAAACTCCGGTTATCGCTGCGGGCAGCGCGGAGTTTTTCACGGCCTCTTCCAGACTTTTGAACTCAGCCAGCCCGCTGATGGCATTGGTTAAAAATTTCATGAGCACTCCAGCTTTTTATTCGGAAACAGCAGGGAGAAATCCCTCGCCGCCCGTGAAGTCAAATTTACGGAGAAATCGGTCTTCGGCTTCTTTTTTATCTCGCTGTTCATAGCTTATTATATGCGCGGGAATTACGAATTATATTTGTTCATCGCTTCGGAGGTCTTTCCTTCCACCATCAACGCGACCGAGGAATACACATGGTCAACGGCTTCCTGCAGACGCTTTAATTCCGGCTCGGTAAATCTGGAAAGCACCCAGTCCGCCAAATCCCACTGAGGGCTCGGTTTGGCGCCCGTTCCGATCTTGACGCGGGGAAACGCGTCAGACCCGCTTAAATAAATGATATTTTTCATTCCGTTCTGTCCGCCGTCGCTTCCCTTGAGACGGATACGCATCCGACCCGGCTCCAGCGAGATATCGTCGAACAGGACGATCACCCGTTCCGGCGGAAGCTTGTAGAAGCTCATCGCCTCGGTAACGCTTTGACCGCTCAGGTTCATATAGGTTGATGGCTTGAGCAGCAGAACCTTTTTTCCGCCGATGTGCGCAACCCCGCAGAGTCCCTTGAATTTAATGCGGTCAACCGCTGTGCCCGCTTTTTCGGCAATATAGTCCAGCGCCATGAAGCCGGCGTTGTGGCGCGTGCCCTCGTACTTGCTCCCCGGGTTGCCGAGCCCGACGATGATATATTCCACCGCGCCTGCCGGCTCGGCGGACCTTGCAAACGGATTTCTTAACAAATATTTCACTTCCTGAACGCAGATTTTAGGGTCTTCTCCGCCCGGACCTGCCGGTCGGGTCGCGCCTGCGGCGGTCTTCGGCTTATTCTCGGGTAAAGGAATAGGGCGGGATGACATACTCACCCCGGACCTGCCGGTCGGGTCGCGCCTACGGCGGTCTTCGGCTTATTCTTGGGTAAAGGAATAGGGCGGGATGACATACTCACCCCGCCTGAACCTTTAGTTAAATTTTAAAAACATCAGACAAACATGGGGGAAACCGGCTTGTCTTCATAAATGCGCTCGATTGCTTCAGCGAACAGCGGAGCAACCGGCAAAATGGTAAAGTTCGGCAGCAGCTTCTCCGGTGTAAGAGGGATGGTATCGAGCAGAATCAGCTCCTTGATCACGCTGTTCTTAATGCGATCGATCGCCGGACCGGAAAGCACCGCGTGGGTGGCGCAGGCGGTTACTTCCTTCGCCCCGCCCTTTTCCACAATCGCCGACGCCGCGTTGCAGAGGGTACCCGCGGTATCGATCATATCGTCGACCAGAATAACCTTCTTCCCCTTTACGTCGCCGATGATATTCATAACCTCACAGACATTTGCCTTTTGGCGGCGCTTGTCCACAATCGCAAGCGGGCATCCGATACGGGCGGCAAAGTTACGCGCTCTTGTAACGGAGCCGAGGTCGGGGGATACCACGCAATATTCCTCGGTATTATCCCCGACTCTCTCCTTTAAGAAGGAGGAAAGCAGGGGCGCGCCCAGCAGATGATCCACGGGAATGTTGAAGAAGCCCTGAATCTGCGCGGCGTGAAGGTCCATGGTAAGTACACGGTCGGCGCCCGCGGTGGTAATCAGGTCGGCGCAGAGCTTTGCAGAAATCGGGTCGCGGGCTTTGGCCTTTCTGTCCTGCCGCGCGTAGCCGAAGTACGGCATAACTGCAGTGATTCGGGCGGCGGAGGCGCGTTTCATCGCGTCCACCATGATCAGCAGCTCCATCAGGTTGTTGTTGACCGGCGCGCAGGTAGACT
>JAEZWL010000215.1 GCA_023420245.1 Bacillota bacterium
TGAGTAATTATATATTGATATGGGGGACTGAACCTAATGAGCCTGATAGTCCAAAAATTTGGCGGTACTTCCGTTGCCAATGCGGAACGAATCTACAATGTGGCGGATATTGTTACCAAAGCCTATGGCGAGGGAAATGATATTGTTGTCGTTGTTTCCGCGCAGGGAGATACGACCGATGATTTGATTGAGAAAGCCAAGGAAATCAATAAAAACCCATCCAAAAGGGAAATGGATATGCTTCTCACATCCGGAGAGCAGATTTCCGCTTCGTTGCTTGCCATGGCGATTGAAAAGCTCGGTTATCCGGTGGTTTCTCTGCTTGGCTGGCAGGCAGGCTTTATTACCAGCTCCGCCTACGGCAGCGCGCGGATTAAGCGTGTGATTCCCGATCGCATCAAAAAAGAGCTGGATAAGAGAAACATCGTAATCGTAACCGGATTTCAGGGAATTAATCGTTATAATGACATGACAACGCTTGGCCGAGGCGGTTCCGATACCAGCGCGGTGGCAATCGCAGCGGTGATGAATGCTGATTTGTGCCAGATTTTTACGGATGTGGAGGGTGTTTTCACGGCGGACCCGCGTAAGGTGAAGAACGCCAAAAAGCTGGATGTGATTTCGTACGACGAAATGCTTGAGCTTGCCTCTCTTGGTGCGCAGGTACTGAATAACCGTTCCGTTGAAATGGCGAAGAAATATGGGATTCAGTTAGAGGTTATTTCGAGCTTGACAAGAAAACCCGGTACAATTGTGAAGGAGGCTAAAAAAATGGAAAAAATGCTGATTAGCGGGATTGCAAAGGACGAAGATGTTGCCCGCATTTCAATTATAGGTGTTCCGGACCGTCCGGGTCTTGCATTTAAGATTTTCTCTAAGCTTTCCGCTAAAAATATAAATATCGATATTATTCTGCAATCTGTCGGCAGAAACGGAACGAAGGATATCAGCTTTACGACAAGTCAGGCAAACCTGAAGGAAACAATTGAAATTCTGAATCCTTATGTGGAGCTGATTGGCGCTACAAGCGTGGTTTACGATGAAAACGTCGCAAAGGTTTCCATCGTCGGCGCGGGTATGGAAACACACCCGGGTATTGCGGCCCAGATGTTTGAGTCGCTCTTCGAGGCCAATATCAATATTCAAATGATTGCGACAAGCGAGATCAAGATTTCCGTTCTGATTGAGCGCGGAGACGCTGATAAGGCTGTGACTGCTGTCCATAATAGATTTTTCAGCGACACGATTGAAGCATAAATGATTTGAGATGAGCGGGAATATCGCAGAAGCAAATGTGTTCAAAGATATTCCCGGTTGTCTTATTTTTATCCGGTATTTTACTTGCAATTTCTTGCTTTATGTGGTAGAATAATCCTTGTTGTTTCCGGGTGTGGCGCAGTTGGTAGCGCGCTTGACTGGGGGTCAAGAGGCCGTGAGTTCAAGTCTCGCCACTCGGACCAGTTTAAAACCCTCATGAATACTGAAAAATCCAGTATTCATGAGGGTTTTCTCTGTGTATAGGGCATAACAGTGTGGAATAAATGAGAGCACTAAAGAAGAAATCAAGTAGGCGTTTTGGTAGGCGTTGTTGGCGCAGAAATTAAAGCATCAAGTGCCGCGCGGGTGTCCTCTATCATTTTTGGTTTCAGCGCCATATAGACCTCATGAATCATTTTCATGTTAGCGTGACGGACAATTTGAATAGCAATTGTTTCGGGTATTCCGGCTTCAGCAAGCATACAAACGTACTCATGCCGGAACTGGTGGGCGCAAACATCGGCGGCATATTCCATATGATGGTATTGAGCTGTTGCTCCGTGGCGGTTTTGATAATTATATACGTGCTCCTTGTGATGACCACAGCCGTGTTTTATCCAAAACGCATTCCATTTGTGCTTATATTCAGATGCAGTAAGTGGGGGCGGTAGTTCCGCTTAAAATATATGTGCAAGAGGGCATGGAGCGGAGCGGTTCTAAAGCTTCACGCAGCCATAGGCGGTGCACCGCTTACCTATGAAAAGACTATCGCAATCACCGACGAGGCAGGCGAGGTTAAAAACATCATCAACTACCGGCAGTATAACATTGCCTCAAAGGAGGGAGGCCCTATTGAAACGGCGAAAAAAGAACTGTCAAACTGACATTCCATATCATGAGATAGAATCACTTGCCCGCTGTCTGCTTCCGGACATACAGGAATATTTTGAGAGTGAAGACGGCAAGGGGGAATTTACTGAATGGAAGCAAGGACGGCTAAAACAGAAGAAAGCACAAGTGGCTATCCCTCGTTTTTACAAACTGGAAATAAGACATGATTACAAGCTTTTTTTAATGTATCAACTATCGTTAATGTCTTTGCATTTTCAGCATTGTTTAACTCTGGAATTGAATTGTTGAGGATAGTCAGTACCTGTTCTAAATGCTTTAACAATTCCACATTGTCATTGACAATGTGTAAAAAACTTTCGCAGAATCGCTCCATTATATGAGAGTTAAATGTCGCTTGTGGCTCACCATTTAACAATAAATATTTTAACATCATCAACAGATGATAACGATAGGGTTTATATTTTTTATCCACTTGCTTATTGCGAATAAGAAAATCTATTCGGTATAGCGTATAGGCTGCTGTGTAATAGACAATCGGTTTATGATCTTTATCAAAAATACCATCTGTATCCTTTAATAATTTTCCATAATATCTACTTGCTATATGTGGTTTATCCATGAACATGGATGAAAAAGACTTGATCTGAGAAGGTATTGTTACAATCCTTACTTTTTCAATAGCAGGATTACTTGCGTATTGCTTTGACCGACGCTCATAATACAATTTTTTTGAATCGCGAAATGTCTCATAAAAAGATTCTAATTTTTTATGAAAGTCTTTAAGTGCCATCATTTGTTCATCGGTTACCGGCGATTGCCTGTTTGTGGCCTTAATGATTTGATTTACTGCATCCTCATTCGTTGTAGAAATAATTTTAACTGTTACATATACATTATCCGTTAAAAATTGACGATTGTAAAAAAGAACATGGCTAGTTTGGCATCCGTTTACAATTTGATAATCTGATAGCAAAAATTTGTTTCTAACGATATTTTTCAGTTCCTTACAAATAATGGTAATACCGTTATTTAAAATGACAAATTTGTCAGCTTGTAGACTTTTTAGTGTTGTCTGAATGTCTTCATTTACATCATTATTTTCGCCTTGAAAATCTCTAACATTATCGTATAAAACACGCTTTACAATCTCATCTTCCTCGACGATAAGCGACAGGAAGTGCACTGCTGGTAAAATACCTAAATACGCAGATTCTACATTCTCCATTTCCGGTAGCGTAATTCTATCCGGAAAGTCAATAGTTCTTTCAATTTTGTTAATGGTGGATTGATACATTTTATGCAATTCATCTGCACCAATAGGATAAAAAGATATATCTGTAAATAAATTTTCATTACTCAAATCATCCTTTATACCTTTGATTCTAGCAGATATATTTACATCACCACTCCATTTACCTGTTGTGACATAATATAGAACACAAGTAGGTTTTTTCTTAACATAAACTATTTTTTTCAGTATATGCGATATAATTTTAGCCTTCTCTTAACATCATCGTTTTGGACTAATTGAGGTTGCTCTTTAAAAATGTCACAGACTCCGAAACCAAATGTCGATATCTCCCCACCATCAAAAGAAGGAGAAGTTTTGGCTTGAACAAATACAAATTTCAGCTCAGAGATAGAATTGTTCTGCTCAATCAGGTCATCAATCTCTTCAACTGTATTAACAATTGTCCCGTTTGCAAGTATGGCTATACCATCTAAGCCAGTATCTCCGCCGCCGCCTACCGTAATATCAGATAGTTCAAATGATTCGGGATATTCCTTTGATAAAGCACAATAACAAGAAAACAGTTCAAACAATGTACTTTCGTCTGTGTTTTGTGGTATTTCTTGAGATGTCGCAAAATTATCTAAGTAACCTTTTGTAATTCTGTCCAAAGTTACACACTCCTTATCCTCAATGCCCTTTTATTATACGACAAAAAATAGCAAGGAACAACAAAATAATTGTTCTTTGCTATTTTTAAAGAAAAACAGATAATCCTAACCCATTCCCGATTGGAAAAAAGATCCGGACTATCTTGATTTGGTGGAGATTAGCGGGATCGAACCGCTGACCTCTTGCATGCCATGCAAGCGCTCTCCCAGCTGAGCTAAACCCCCATATCTGTGTTTTGGAACAGCTTTGTTATAATATCATACTTTTTGGGAGATTTCAAGTGTTATTTTAAAATTTTCGCAGGATTTACCGAATTAGAAGCGTTATATTGCGGATTTCTTTAGCCTGACATATGTAATGAGGGATTGTACTCCAAATATCGAACCGGAAGAGCGAAGTTGCCCCTTACGGAATCTGAATTTTAGAAGAACAGGTTCGCCATTGCCGAAAATGCGGGCATGGTCAGCATGGAAATCAGAGTCGTAAGCGCGACTGCTTTAGAGGCCAGTTTTGCATCACTGCCGAACTGGGCGGCGAACATCGCGGTGTTTGCCCCAGAGGGCGCGGCTGAAAGCAGCAACACTGTAGTGGCAACCGCCTTATCGAAATGAAACGGGAGCAGCAGCAAAAAAATGATGACCGGAACCGCTGCAAGCTTTACTGCCGCCAGGAGGTACAGGTCGATGTCAATGAACAATTCCTTTAAGCTTACCCTGGAAATAAAATTGCCGATTACAAGCATGGCAAGCGGGGTGTTCAGCGCAGCGAAGGAATTGATTGGTGCTTCGATTAGGTCAGGAATCCGATAGGAAGCCGCGAACAGCGGCAGACCGATTGCCAGCCCCAGAATACCCGGGTTTAGCAGAATCTGCCTCAAGCGAAGGGATTGTCCGCCGCTCATTGTTTTTAAGCCGTGGGACCATACAAAAAAATTATAAACAGCGCCGAATATGGCAGCGTAGGCAACCCCGGTGCTGCCCAGAACAGCCTCGACCAGCGGAATTCCCATGAATCCGCAGTTGGAATAGGCACAGGCAAACCGAAAAACCTTCTTCCGCTCAGGCGGACTTTTTTGAAAGAACAGCATACTGATCAGAATTGCCGCAAACATTGCCGCAAAGGCAAGCAGCGCGCAGAGAATAATGTTCCATATATTGACTTTACCTATGATGTTTTGCAGGGATGATATCGTTAAGCATGGCGTTACTACATAAAGAATAAGGGAGGTAATCTGCTGTGCACCCCGTTTTGAAATCATTCCTATTTTCCCGCAGAGATAACCGACTAAGATCATCAGGAACAGGATAACGCCTTTTTGAAAGATAATGACCAGAGATGAAAGCATAGTTGATTCTCCGATTCTTTTTATTTCCGGTGTTTAAAACCCTTTTCACAGCTCACCGTGCCTTGTATCGATAATTTTCTATCGCATTGAAAAAACAAGGAGGGGGAAACAGTTTATTAGTATAGAGCGCCATTAGACTCCTGTCAATAAAAATAGAAGCAATATAATAATTAGCTCCAACCCCAGGTTTTGCGGTCTGTTTTTCGTGCTTCCTGCGTTGTGCTCCTCGCACGAAGTAGATACGCCCCAATACGTAGCTGCTTTTAAATTTAATCGACGATAGAATTTGTTACAATAATCGCTTGGAATGGAAAAGCTTTTCAATCGTTTTAACAACAGCGTCGCTGTCGCAGCTACCGATTATCGCGGGGGCGGCTTCCTTCAGGGCTTCAGTCGCGTTCGCTACCGCATAGCCGTAGTCGGCATCCTCAATCATGGCAATGTCGCTTTCCGCGTTTCCAAAAGCGACGGTTCGTTCTGCCGAAAACAGCTTGCTAAGCTCAAACATCGCGTTTGCTTTGGTTGCCTCAGAGCTGTAAATATCAAGGATTTCATATCCCTCGCTGTTCGCTTCGCAGGCGATGTGGATTTTGTCCCGGCATTTCAGCTCCATAATGCCCGAGACCAGTGCTTTAACCGACTCCTGCGTATCCACCGCCCGAAAATAAATTACGTCGCGGTTTTTCGGCAAAGGGCTGTATATATAGTTTTTCAGCGGCTTGAGCTTGTTTTCTTCCAACAATCTTTCTTCTGCCGGGTTAGTAAAATCCCCGTAGTAAATATGCAGAATGCCATGAACAACGGTATGCGCGAAGCAATTCTTTCCGTGTTTTTGAAAGACGGACAAAATCTCCGCAGCGTCGTTGCAGGGAATCGTTTTACAGGACAGGTAGGCTTTGGCGTTCAAATCGTAAAGCGCGGCGCCGTTCAGGGTGATAATCGGTATATTCAGGTGAATCCCGCTTAAAATAGGTGCGACGGAGGCAGCGGAATGTCCGCTTGCCACAGTAACCGCCGCGCCCTTTTGAATCAGCTGGTTCAGCTTGATGCGCGTATAGCTGCTGATTTTTCCGTTGGAGCCGGTCAGAGTTCCGTCCAGGTCGCTCACAAATAGGAGCCGGAGATTTTTGTGCTTTGGCAGGTGGAAGGCGTTCACACCCAGCGAAACGAATATGCCGATGAGCGTATCCAGAATACGGTTTAACGCGAATAAATACGGATTTGCGTCCAAGCCGTGCGATACGGTAATACTCATGAATACCACGCAGGCGATATAGGCGGCGGAGGGCTTCTTCAGAAGAACGGTGGAGTAGATGAGCGGGATGATGACCGCAGAAATGAGCAGATATTTCAAAAGGGGGTACTGCGGCGGGATAAACTCCTTTTCAATGAGCATCACAAGCATACCCGCCGTACCGCCGATCAGCGAACCGACCGTGCGGTTCAGAGCCACCCTCCAGCTGTGAGAAACATAGGGCTGCATGCAGAGCACCGCTGCAATCGCGGAGTAAAAAGGAATCCCATCGCCCCGGAGCATATAGATCAGAAAGCAGAAAAATACGGCGACGGATGATTTAATAATTCTCATTCCGATTTTTGGCATAGCGTTTCCTCTTTATGGCGTTTTAAAGTATATTTTAGCATAAAAAATTCGGGTACAGTTTCGATAATATTAAAATAGCAAAAACTTAAAACTGTATCAAAGAGCCGGCATCGCCGGAAAAGGCGTGAAGTCGTGGTTTTTTCTTGAAGTGACTGTCGCGACATGCTATAATAAAATGGATTTTAGGTAACTGTATCAGAATAAATTCTGGAATGCCGCTTTTTCGTATGCGATGGTGTAGGCTGTACCGGTTATTATTTGTTTTATAGTCGATTAATTTTAAAAGCTGCTAAGAATTTGCGAGGATATTTTTCGTGACGCAAGGCGGACGACGAAGCCAGACTGGCGCCTGGCGAGTAGGACAACGCAGCAGCACGGAAAATAAACCGCAAAGACTGGTTGGTTTTGAGTTAATTGACTATATTATCTGAAAATTACCGCCGAATCAATATAGATATGATCCTGATCATGATGGAGGGATATCCTTTTGACAGATAAAAACCAGATTCCAGCCGCCCCGCCGCGCCCGCAGTCCGATTACCTCAGCGATGTGGCGGAAATTATGGCGATTCGGGCGCGCGGCGCTGTTCCAATGGCGTTTGTGCACACCTATGGCTGTCAGCAGAATGTGGCGGACGGCGAGAAGATAAAAGGTCAGCTCGAGGAAATGGGCTTTTCTTTTACCGATAACGAAGAAGAAGCCGACCTCATCATTTTCAATACCTGCGCCGTACGGGAGCACGCGGAGGACCGGGTGTTCGGAAATGTGGGTGCACTCAAAAACGTAAAGAACCGCAACCCGTCCCTGATTATCGGTCTCTGCGGCTGTATGATGGAGCAGGAGCATGTTGCCGAGCGGATTAAAAAGAGCTTTCCGTTTGTGAATCTCGTTTTTGGTACGCATGTCATCCATAAATTGCCGGAGCTATTGTATACCGCTATAACAGACGGCCGCCGCGTGTTTGCGCGCGGGGACGACAGTGAGGACAAGCAGATTGTCGAGGGGCTGCCGATACACCGAGACGGAACCGCAAAGGCATGGCTCACGGTGATGTACGGGTGCGACAATTTCTGCTCCTACTGCATCGTGCCTTACGTTCGCGGCAGGGAGCGCAGCCGCGCGCCGGAGGCGGTTCTCGAAGAATTCAAAAGCCTTGTGCGGGCGGGCTACAAGGATATTACCCTGCTCGGTCAGAACGTCAATTCCTACGGAAAGGGGCTTGAAAACTCGATCAGCTTTTCCGAGCTGCTTCGAATGCTCGACGCGGTTGACGGCGATTACCGGATTCGTTTCATGACTTCCCACCCGAAGGACGCGACCCGCGAGCTAATCGATACCATCGCGCAAAGCAGGCATATCA
>JAEZWL010000124.1 GCA_023420245.1 Bacillota bacterium
CAATTTTGAGCGTTTCCAAATGAAGTTCCGACTGACACCATTTCAAAAGCGGTGTCAGTCGGCGTAATTTCAAGATATTCTACGATTGGCTTTTCTTTTTCCTGTCTATTTCTTCTGGAGCAGGTCAGTCGACAAGCGGCTGGCAGAACTGCAGGAGGAGCTTTTGAAACGGACCGCTGCCCGAGCCGACTACGAGGACGTCGCCGAGGAGATTTACCGTCTGCGTGAAGATAAGCAAAAGCTTCAGCTGGAAAGCGCCGGGCGGGACGAGCAGAAAAAGCGCATTGCCGACATGGGCACCTTCCTTCGGGAGCAGCCCACCGCCCTGACGGAATACGACGAGCCGCTAGTCCGGCGGCTGATTGAAAAGGTCACCATTTATGAGGATAAATTTACGGTGGAATTCAAGTCTGGCATGACAGTGGAGGTGGAGGAATAAAGGTAAAAAAAGCAAGGCACTCTACGAGATTTGACGTAGGATGCCTTGCTCATTTTTGTGTTTAAGCTCAGAGACAATCAGAGGCAAATTGGAATTTGTAAACACTTCACCCTCAGGACATATTTATTGCAGTTAATAATTCTGTCATCTATCGTCTATCTATCGTCATTTTATAGTGGCATTGACTCGAAACAAATCGCAGGTATTTTAAACGTAAAATCCCCATACTTTATGACCTGGTGTGTTATTGATGCGTCCTCAGGCAGGGATTCCTCGTATTCGTGGTTACGGATAGCATGGAACACACTGCTAATTGGTTTGCTCGAAAATAACTCCTTCAGCTTTTTCAAATCAATTACAGGGATGTATTTATGCTGAGTTCTAATATTATGCCTTGCAACTACACAACAAAACAAATCAATGCTGTCACCATCGTCAACGTCAAACACTTGCTTAATAAACCGTTTCCGATCACTCATGGCATACGTCATAATTGATTCAGATTGTTTACAGCCGTGAGTAATCTCATCTTCTCGGGCATATACCTCCTTTGAGGAATCCGCGGCAGCAAACCACTTAAGTTCACATAGCAAGGCAGCGTTTGAGGCTGCATCCAACAGTCCAAAATCCACATCAGGCAAGCGCCCACCAAGGTTTTTGTGCTTTGCGAGTTTTAGAGTAGTTGCACCTGGGATAGCAGCCTCTATTTCCTGTACCATCAAATCTTCTAAATCGTTTACCTCTTTTGAGTGCTCCGAATCGCTTTTTGAACTTACAACTGCAAGTAGATTCCGTTCCGGGCGGGAGCCAAGAAATAACATAGGGGCGATGATCGCTAATTCATTACTAAGCACGGTTATCGGCTGATACATGATATCTACATTACGCTTGGACGGTTCAAAAGTAATGTATTTCACAATACTCTCGACCGATTCTTTTTTCAATCCGCTTATCGATACAATATAGTCTACTATCTTGCTTATCGGCAGAATTATTGTGCTATTTCGCAATCTGATTAACGGGTCTTTTATTGTAATACAGCTGAAAAAATGTATGTAGCAAAGTGCTGCGATATATGTCCATGCTTGCCGATAGTCATCTAATGTAAACAGGTCAAACTTCCATGAGTCGGGCAAGGTTTTTGTAGAATTCCATTGATCGTTTGCAATTTCAAGAAATGGATCTATTATTTTATTTGTTAATTCGTAACACAGGCATCCGTCCTCAATGCGAACTCTTTTTTGTAATTCTGCATTAGCCTTTGCTATCTTTACTGGATTAATACAATTCATAAAACTGCCGAGTGTAGACTGGCTTGCTTCTCTGAGAATATCGCTCCACGCAGAATTATTGTGATCCGCCGGAAAATAAAAAGTAACTGTGTTGTCATCAACTTTGGCTAATAACCGTTTCCTTGAAAATGAAATATAGCCGCTACATATCACTGAGTACGGATACGCATAATCAGTAAGTAGAGAAACACACTGATTGTATCTCTCTTCAGAAATGTCGGTAGTGATTTGCACAGTTGCAGCGGGTAAGTCACTTTTCTCAACCCAATACAATGCCTGGTTTAGAGCATCCATATAATCTGTTATCTTTCTTAGAGCCAATGGATTCAACATGCTGCTCATTACCGAGAGAGAACACAGGTCTTCAAAAGCAGACAACAATTCATATGTCACCTGTTCTTTCGTTCCGGAAAAAGCAGGGTGCCTTTTATGCAAATTATCAATAACGTTTTCGATTTCACGGATATCCATTTTTCCTCCTTTTCCCACGTCGGCTACTCAAATATGAAAGAACACTTGAAACTCAGACCATAATATCTGGCATGCTCGGCAAAGTGTTTTTCTGCTCTTTTAGGATGTTTTGAATTACATATCCCTATATACGGATTTTCACGTGAATTTTCCTTCACAAATTCCTGTTTATCTCTACAATACTGGCACGTGTTTATGCCGACATCTTCGCCCTGTTCCCATGTACACGCCAAAACTCAAAAAACATCTATCCTGTTCTCTCACCAAGCCCCAAAAACGCAAAACATCTATCCTGTCCTGTCGTGAAAGCCCGTTATCAATCCTGTCCTCTCGCGAACGGAATCCGACCCGATAGATTGATTCCCATGAACGAGTAAAAACATGATTTGAGTGTACAGTTTGAAAAATGCAAAACCACAGAAATGGCTTATTTACTGGGTTTTCCGTACACTCAGTCTTTTACCCTTGACATTAATACCACCGTCTCAACGTGGAACGATAGCATCAGTTTGATGTCGGGTATGTGTTTTGCTGATTTTCTGTGCAGGGGAATAAGGCAAAGATAATTTCCTACGTTTTTCTGTGCGTGGGAATATATCAACGTTATATTATGACTTTGTACGTTTAAGGGAACAAGTCAATTTTAGGGCTTGAATCCACATTTCATTGAAAGTAAAGGCCAATTTTTATGCACGGAATATACGGTTCCAATCTTTCACTAAAAGTAATAAATTGAAGATTACATCTTAATAACTAAGCCCAATTGCTGTCAATTAAAAATTACTTGACTAAAGATGTTGATTTAATACTAGTTTTTGCTCAAATCCATTTATATATATGTATTGCATTTGTCTCCTATCAAAAATCGGATTTGCGTCATGGATAATGCTGTGATGATTCGGACAAACGATCATTTGATTACTTGCATCATTATTAAGGCTAGTAACAAAATAATCGATATGATGTGCTTCCACAATGTGCGAACCACATTCTTCACCTATTAATTCTCCACATATCTGGCAATGAAAACCATACAGCAACTTTAAATTATCACCGATTTTCTTATTCAGCTTGCGCACTTTATCAGTATGCTCAGTTTCCAATATGCCAGCTGATACATCTTCAAAATCATAATTAAACCCGGTTTCTATCATTCTTTCCTGCTTACCAGCAATTTTTTGTTTGAACGCTGTCATATCAACCGTTGCAATGGTTTCTAGTACATAGGAATCATCATATTCGGTTGTGTATATAGCCAGATATTCTTTATAGTCATCTGACAATCTAATCATTGTATTATCACTGGCGGCTCTGAATTCACGAATATTTTTAATAAAATTATAGCTTCTTATGAAGTATCCCTGTAACGCCTTGGCCAAGTCGCCATTCTTACTATAACGAATTTGAAGTGTGTCTTTTTTTCTATTAAACTTCGGATTAAAATTCACATTGGTAATTTTAGCGTTATATGCTTTCCCGCCTAAATAAAGTGTAATATTTTTGGATTCACCACGCTGCAAAAAACGTCCCATAATCTGACCAAACACAACTTGGTTATCAAATGGTAGAGTGAGACCTTCCGTTAATAATGACCAATCAACTTCTTTTTTATAAACATAGTTTTCAGATGTCATAATAAGGCTCACCTCAACAAACTCATATGAAATATAACTCTGTCCATTTTACTACCCCAGTAGATATCCTCTCCGGTCATAGAAAAGTATTTATCCTTTGTAACAATGCTCATTATGCCACGTTATGAACTCTTGTGATGGAAGTTCGATTGATGAAGACGGCATTATTTGCAGTTTACTGCCATGATATCTATAGTAATCTTTACCATTGCCATAATCTTCGTTAAGCCTTTTACTTACCTCAATCACAAATTTGGGGTTAATCGTTATGTATCCATCATCAAATAGTGTATGAAAATCAGAGCGTAAAAGCAATCCATTCTTGATCTCGTGAGGCCCGTTTTCAGAAAAGGGCTTGATGTGCGCGGCCTCTAATACAGGAAGCGTTTTTTCTCCAGTAATGGCACATCTGCGCTGATAAGCCTCTGTAACCACTACCCTAAAAGCACCTTGCCCAAGTCTGTGCATAGCTAATGATTGAGCATATCTAGCTTTCTGATCATTGGAGTTCGCGTTATTACAGAATTGAAGCTTTTCAAGAACCTGGCAATATAAGCGATTCCCAATTTCCGTGTTTGTTTCATATGTCTTTCCTTGTACAATGCTTGGGTTCCAATCTTCGGGCACTGGAATCCAGTCGTGTTCATCAAAAAAGAACGGTTCTGTAAGTATAATACATCCAATAGGGGCATTGTTCCCGTCTATTCCATTGCGGCTACGATATTTACTTATTCTGTTCTGTAGCTCTTCGTATGAGGTTGTCCCATTCTTCATTCCAAAAGCTTGCCATGCGAGAAAAGAGGGTAATAATGAGAAGCGTACATAAAATCCCCCACCAACTATATAGTTTGCAGGGTAATGCAATTTGAATAAAAACATATCGTTGGGTTGCAGGGCCTTAAAGTTACTTGACCCTGGCTTCCAAAAGTTTACTTCCTCTGGTTTTTGAGCTTTAAGTTGCTCATACCATCCTTTATCAGTTACTCCGACATATATTTTCATCCCTGCCACCTCTCATTCGATAATCATACTCTTTTTTAAATTTGGTTGATATCTATTTGGTCTACAAGACAAAACTTATAATGCGATATTTCTACTACTGTAATCCAATGGGTATCATTATGATTCAGCTCTCGAAAATTTCCATTGTTTTGCATTATCGTTTTTAGGTTTTTGGATTAACCGACCTCATCATTCACTAGAATCCCTGCTTTCAACCTCTTTGAGTGTCCTTCCGTCAGAAGTTTTCCATGCTTCGCGAGCATTGATGGATGTTCCAGTAATGAAACATGCGGCTTCCGCTGGACTTCTGAGTAGGATGTCTGACGTTATCATCCCATCTGCTTGGATTAATAATGCATATTTTTCGCGTGCTTTTTTGGCATGCTTCGGGCAGGATGGAGCGACCTGCATTCTGATACGACTTTCTTTAAGGACAACAAATCCATCACTCGTTTGCTGACCTTTTGCATCAATCTTCCCTTGCTTTAGCTCGAAAATGACAGAAGGGACGCTTTCAAGCAATTTGTCCTCTATAGCAGGCATTTGGGCAGATACGATTTTTTCAAATATTTTATGTCCAAGGGTGCCCATTACGATTTTTGCATAATCGATAAACTCCTCAAGCTCACTTTCCTTCTCCTCGGTAATGTTCCCAGATGTGGGATCGTTGCCGTTTTTTACAGTGTACCGTTTTGCTTCAAGCGAAAGATTTACAAAGCGATTTTCAAGGTAACTGATCTCAGTCGGTCCGAAAGAGTTATTTGATGTTGTGAATACAACGGCTTCTGTCCAGTAGTCCTTATCTGGATTGCGTTTATGTTCCTGCAGGCGGTAAAGGAGGCCCTCTCCATTTTTTCTTACCCCCGCCTGACCAATGTATACGACATTCTCGCCAGTATCATCAGATGTCCCGAATAGGAAGTAGACACCACTTTGCTTCAGAATATCAAGTTCTTTGCACTTTTCGAGTTCAGTTCGTGGTATTTTATATGCCATGCCTGTCCAATTCGCGAGGGTAACCTTGATGCGTCCTGTCGGAGTACCATCCATTAGGAATAGATTTATGCTTTTACCTCGCAGAGCCACTGCCTTACCCCCCCTCATATGATTTCCATAAGTTTACGATTTACCTTTAACCAATCCTGCTGCTCCTTGTAGTTTGGAAGAACGGTCTTGACTCTTGCCCAAAATCCAGGACTGTGGTTTTTATAAGCAATGTGGCTAAGTTCATGTACTACCACATAATCAATAACAGCCATAGGACACATAATGAGCCGCCAAGCGAAATTAAGATTGTTCTTGGCGCTACAAGAGCCCCAGCGAGCTTTCGCCTCAGAAAGCTTGACGGATGAATACGTTACCCCCATCATGCTTGCATACTGCGAAGCTCTTTCGCTTAGCACTTTTTCGGCTTCACCCTTTAACCATGCGACCACATCAGTTTTAACGTACCTGTCAGGTATTATGATGTTCGCACTGGAAAACTGAATATCGGGAATTGAATCTTTCAATATCGTATAGGTGCTACCCAGATACAGTAGGCATTCGCCACTCTCAATAACGACAGGGCTATGCTTCTCTCCGAAGGCAGATACTTGGTATTGCTTATCTGTAATCCATCGTTTCTTCTTCTCCACGAAATCCGCAATATCACTATTCTTTACATTTTGCGGAGCGCGAACGATTAGGTTAGCCTCGCTGTCTATTACTAAGGCTATACTCTTTCTGTTAGAGCGCACAACCTCATATGGAATATCATTCATGCGCCGTCCCTCCCATAATGCTGGAATCCCAGATCAAGGAGTTTTTGAGTAATTTCCTGACGTTTTCTGAAAATATCGGGAACACGTCGTTTTATCTCAGGAGCAATCAGTTTTGTAATAATGAATGTCCTCAAGGTTTTTAGCATGGAATCGTTGTTCCAGAAATTCACTGATGCAGCATCCGTCCTCAGACGTTCCAACACGTCGTTAGTTAAATCCTTGAGGGCATTAAAATCGCCTTCTTCAAGGTCTGCAAAGTCCTTAGTACCATATAGTTCCTGCTTCAGAAGGGCAAAGAAAGGCATCTCATGTTCTGGCTCATAACCGTAGGTTTTTTCACGCTGACGGCCTTCAATAATTTCTTCACGGAATTTTTCGAGGGCTTCGCGCAAATCAGCCCAATTATCTTTAAATTCCTGTAACAAGGCTTCCAATTTTTCACTCAATCGAGTAAAGAGTTCCGGGTCTTTTGGGGTATTTACGTTGATGTATTCACGAACGGCATATTTTATTTCGTCGCATACCGCACGATCGCTCTTTGGTCTTTTCTTGACATCATCCATAAAGTCGCTTGATAGCAAAGATACTGGTGCAATCTCAAGCGATACTCCATTTACATCAAGGTAGTCCTCGATAATTGCTCTAACTTTTTTACTTGCATCCTTCATGGAAAAACGAGAATCGCGGGTGAGCTTTGCCACCGATTCTCTAATGAAAGCAAGCATTTTAAAAGTATCGCTATAGTCCAAAGCAGCAGGATTAGGTAGCACACGGTCGAACAGTCTCGACAATACACTGAATAGTGCGTTAAACTCGTCACGCAGATTATCGTCTGCCACTAATTCCTCAATAATACTTCCGGTTTCGTCAAGAGAGCACACATTTACCTTGTCGTTAATGAACTGCAAAATATTATTATATGCGCTGTTTAGTGAATCTATGTCCTGTGCAGGGTTTTTCATAGCTGCTATGGTTTCGTCAATGTCGGCATCAGCGTATTCAGCCAGCGCGTCGCGCATATGGTTTGCCACGCCAACATAATCGACTACATAACCACATTTCTTGTCAGCGCCGCAAGTACGATTTACTCGGGCAATTGCCTGAAGCAGGGTGTGGTTCTTGAGGACTTTATCTAAATACATAACCTGCTCAATTGGTGCGTCAAAGCCTGTCAGGAGCATGGCAGTAACAACGATAATACCATAATTTCCGTCGCCGCTTTTTTTACCTTTTCCACCGTAAGGAGCTTTGAAGCCATCAACGGTGAGCTCATTTGCTTGTTCATCACCGTAGGCTTTCAAATGCGGTTCCTCATTTTGTGTGGTAGAGATAATACAAGCCGTCTTGACCTGCTTCAGTTTGGCGATGTCAATGTTCTGCGGATTGCTCTTTTCAAGTTCGGCAATTTTTATCGGAAGCTGCTCGTCGATTGTCACTTTATATCTATGTGCCGCTTCTTTACTGACGCCGACGATCTGCGCCTTGAAACCATTCCCAAAGACAGTGTTTATGTAGTGGTCAAGCATGTCGGAGGCTTTGGCTCGAATGACTTCCCACGCTTCCAGATAACCTTTGGCAGTATACTTACCCATAATTTCCTGTTGTTCTTCAGTTTCCATATAACCGAAAACATCTATGAAGTCACGATTCATAGCGTCATGGTCGGTAATCGCGCTATTAGTAGCACGACCTTCATATTTTATTTCTACAACTACCTCATCTTCGACCGCCTGGCGCATGGTATATGCGTCTATATAGCCGCCAAATGTGTCGATGGTTTTCGTTATGGGAGTACCGGTAAATGCAACCTTTACTGCTTTTGGCATACTGCGCCACATGTTGGCTGCAAGGTCAGAGTATTCACTGCGGTGAGCCTCATCAATCATGACAAGAATTCGGCTTGATTCATTCAACACAGGAAATTTCTCCGTCTTTTCTCCACGGTCACCAAATTTGTGAACCATGGCTACGGTTACATCGCTGGCGGTGTTATGTATCAGCTTTTTTAAACCTTCAATGCTTCCTGCCTCGTTGACAGTATACTTGATTGCTTTCGTTGATTTAAACAGCTGAGTTTGCAAGTCCTTTCTGTCGATGAGAAGAACGATTTTATAATCCTTTAAATCTGATGAGTTGAACATTTTGCGGATGACAAACATCATGGTTAAAGACTTACCGCTGCCCTGGGTATGCCAGAGGGTTCCGCCGGCCTGATCTTTCCTCAATCGCTCCACGATTTTGCGGGCGCCGCGATACTGCATATAGCGCGGTACGATTTTTATGGTTCGTCCCTCGTCGTCTTCAATGAATACTGTGTAGTTTTGAATAATATCCAGCAGATGGGAAGGCTCAAGCATTCCGGCAGTAAGAACTTCCTGGCTGGAGGGTACACCATTTTCCTTGATATCGGATAGCTTGAAAGGATACGGGTCTTTCCACTCAATGAAGTGGCTTGCCCCGCCCGTAATACTTGTGTAGCGGGCAGCATGATAGCAGGTGGAAACAACAAACTGGTTATAGAAAAACAGTTCGGGAACACCCTCAGCAGATGAAGCCCCACGCTTGTCCTGATAGCGGAAGAGCTGATCGATTCCCTCGGCTATCGGCTCTGCGATATCCGGGGCTTTACATTCCACGACAACAAGCGGCAAACCGTTGACGAAGATAACCACGTCTGGGATGATGTATTCCTCTTTGCCTGGTATGCGCACCTTGTACTGGCTTATGGCGAGAAAATCATTTCGAGTTTTGTCTTTGTTGAAGCCATCAGCGTCCGACCAGTCAATGAGGCGTACAGGGCAATTAGCTTCACCCGTCTCCTCGTTATAAGCGGATAAGCCTTCAACAATACGGTTTAAAATCTCAATATTGTTTTCCAACGTCTTATTCATCGGGTAGGGATAGTTCTGTAACTGGACGCACAAGTCATCAGTCTGCGTGTCATTTAACCATGGGTTTAGACGCACCAGTGCTTCTTTCAGCTTTTTTACAATGATGACCTCCGCAAGAGATACGCGGTAACTCTTTTCAGGGGTGTGCTTGTCACTATCATCAAGTCGCAGCACAGTCCAGCCAAGGGCTTCAAGCTGTTGAAGCAATGGCTCTTCCACATATTTTAGTTCTGACGGTCTGCCAGACATATTGAAGCCCTCCCTTTACATTAAAGCGTCTACATTTACCGTGTTTGTTAGCAGGTCATGCATCAAGCCTCGCTTGATGTTCTGCAATTTCTCTAGGTAGTCGCGTTCATTTTGCATTCTCTTGTCGGATGCAAGGAGTTGTTCCGATACTACCTTTTGTTCAGTAAGCGTCTTTGGTATCCGAATCATGAAACGATTTAATTCTTTTTTAGGCAATTCCAAAAATGTAGTACCCGACGAAACGCGTTCAAGTTGAGAAGTCGATTTACTGAGGTAGTAGTATAGGTAAAGCGGATCAGTATCAGGATTGCAAATCAGGCCCTTGCAACCTTGGTTAAACGTAAACGGAACGGTCACAATAGCACAATACCCGACCGGCGCTCGGTTTGATATAATTACCGAGTTGGCAGGCAACAGTATTCTCGTTGCTTTTTTCACGCCGCTATCAGTAAGCTTTCTTGCTGAGTTATTTATAAAGGGGGTGGTTATCCCACTCAGGTCATTCGGTGTTATCCAGACGTTATGGCCTTCCCAATATGAAGGATCAGCAGTTGTAGGTGTGCTTCCCGATACAATTTGACATAGCCGTGATAGGGGTAAATCCTCTCCGCTATTTAGCAAATCTTGCATCATCCCCGCCTTAATGTTTTTATATTTTTCTATTAAGGCGCGAGTCTTATCGATAGCATCATCCACAGTACTGAGAACTTCGGCAATTTTGGTTTGTCTGGGAGGATCGGGAGCCTCAAATAAGAACTTATAAAAGTGCTCTTGATTGAGATGCTTAATTGTCGATCCTGTTAGAATGTTCTTCATGAATAAGGTAAACTGATGAGAATTTAAAACGTAATAGAGAAATTCAGGAACGATATTTCCATTGATAGCTCTCACAACGAAAACGCCGCTGTTAAGAGTAACCTTTCCAGGACAATCCTGTACAATAGCAGTTTTTCCTATAGTGCCATCCTTAGTTATCAACAAGTCATGCTCTTTTAACTGTATCCCAGCATCCTGCTTGAACCGACGTTCGTCAACGTGATAGCAAGTGTCCCAATCTATTTTCCCGTTTATGAAATCGGTACCAGTAACCAGATAGGGACCATAGTCAGTAAATTCCTCAGCACGAAGGCCCTGCCATCCAATTCGCGCTCGCAGGTTGAAACAATCTATAATTTTATATTGCCTCATATCACTCATCGAAAGTATCCCAGCCTTTCTAGAAAACCGTTCAATTTATCCTCGGCAGATTTTCTTTTGGACAGAAGCTCATTTGCTGATACATAGTATTTCTCCCAAAGCCTGCAGATCACCTTTACTGTCTTGGCAATTTCGGCATTCAGATATTTATCAAGTTCAGTGACAAATCCTTCGTGCAACAACTGCATGACAAGGGTTTCACACTGTTCAGACGTCAACTTTTCACGTTCTTTGGTAACCTTCCCCTGCAAGTCGGCTGTTTTCTTTTTTAATTCACGGTTTAACTTGTTCTTCTCTGTTTCCAGCTCCTTAATTTTCTTTAGAGAAGCTTTTGCATCAGTAGTATTGAGAGCCTTAAGATAATCTTTCACCTGTTTAATTGTCGGCTCTTTTACCTCGGTCTCTTCGCCTTCGTCTTCCTCGCCCTCATCGTCATTACCAATATCAATGGAGGAAACATAGCTTTGCAGATCTGCTAGAGCAGATTCTGCCTCGTCCTCCAGCGACTTTAAAGCTGCAAGATCATCCGCGAAATGCTCCAGTGCGATTTTTTCGTCACTGACCAGCGCGGAAACAAAGCCCTCCGCGCCGATGGTCTTAAAGACATTCTTTATCTTGATGACTTCCTTGACTGAGACCTTGGTTTCCTTGCCATCTGCAGATTGTTCAATCTCTGTATACTCACGAACGGTGTAACTGTGGTCCCACCAGTTGGCGAACACGCCGATGCACTGAAACCTGTCCAGTATGCCAACTGGCTCTAAGGTATCAGCAAGGAGAGCCGTAAATTTCTTGGTAAAGTCGGAAATGCCTAGGTCGGTTTCTACCTCGTTTACAGCAGCTCCTGCCTGTGTCCAGAAGGATTCAAAAGCGTCACGCATCCTGCCATTAGCAGCGGTCACGCCGAGGTGTGCTGAGATGAATGTCTTGATTTTTGTTTTATCGGCGCAGACTTCTTTAAACAGCGAATAGCCGTCGCCACGGTCTTGAAACACATCCGCTTCTGCGATAGAATATTTTGCAATCAGTCCGTTTAGAGCGGTGATTTCCCCATTGGGAACACCGCCGAGGATATGAGCTTTTACGTCGTGGGGTTCCTGAGGCGGCGTATTATCAACATACCGTCTGATGTTCAGATTGCAGTCGTTACCATTTTCATCAAGAATTTCTTCAAGGGGAACGATACTGGAATACCCTCGAACTTCTTCTATGTTATCAAACACCCAGACAATTTTTTCACTGTCTTCTGGGCGCAAATAGTTCTGATTTTTGCCTTCGCCATATTCTGCGTCGGCGTTGATAATTAATACCTTGCCTTTGAGCTTGGCGGGTTTTTTCTTATTGATAACCAATAGACATGTTGGAATGCTCGTCCCATAAAATAAATCAGGAGGAAGGCTGATGATCGCCTGAACAATGTCCTGCTTGTCCGTCAAAATACCTTTGCGTATCTTCTTTTCCTCTCCGCCGCGAAATAACACACCGTGAGGCATGACAGTAATCATCATACCATCTGGTTTAGTGCTGGCAATCATATGCTGAACAAACATCAAATCAGCTTTTTTTCCAGTTTGAGGAGCCCAACCGTATGCAAAGCGGTTTTGAAGTTGCATTTTATCCGATTTTGAGTAGTTTTGAGAAAACGGCGGATTGGCAAGCACGCGGTCAAACTGCTTCGTCTTGCCGTCAGCCTGCCAGTGCGGTTCCATAAGCGTATCGCCGTGCTCAATATTTGCGCTCTTGATGTCATGCATAATCATGTTCATTTTACAGATTGACCAGACGGTCGCGGCATCATCCTGACCGAACAGGGCTAGCTTCCTTCCATCACCGCCCTGTTCCTCTACATACTGTTTACTGTGAATAAGCATACCACCGCTGCCTACGGTTGGATCGTAAATCTCCATGTTTTCCTGCGGCTTAACCAGCCGTACCATAAGCTGCACAACAGGAGATGGTGTATAGAATTCGCCACCCTTTTTTCCCGCAGAGTCGGCAAAATTCTTTATCATGTATTCATAAGCCGCACCCAGCAAATCCGGAAAGACAAAATTGTCGTTTGTAAGCTTATATTTATTGAAATGCCGGATCAGCTGTACTAATCGCTCGTTAGTGATGATTTGCTTGGATTTTACTGTTTTTGCAAAATTGATATTTTTAAGCACTCCATCAAGTTGGTTGTTTGCCTCTTCTATTGCAGTAAGCGCTCGCTTCAATTTAGAAGCAACCTCAGTCTTCTCATGAAGGATGCCTTTCCACCCGTCGCCGGTGTCTTCGCATTCCCAACGCGCCTTTATTGGCACGAAAAAGGTGTCGCCATATGAAGTGGGATCATTAATATATTCATCAAACTCGGCATCCGTTAGTTCAAGTTTCTTTGCCTGAGCGATCACTTCTTTTCGTTTAGCATCAAAATTGTCGGAAAGACGTTTAAGAAACAACATTCCAAATATGTATTCTTTGAACTCGGAGGCATCCATCTTGCCACGCAAAATATCTGCTGCTTTGAGCAGATGACTTTCGAGTTGTGAAATTGTTAGTTTAGGCATGAGTAGGGTCTCCCTTGTATAATTATTAAGCTTATGAGTTTATACGATAGATCCGTCCAGTTGCCCTTAAGCTTAACAGACATAGGACTTTGCGCTTCCAAAAATGTGTGTAATTAAATAAACTAATCTTTATCTGCCGCACCACCGGATCGAATCCATTCATCGACTTCAGAAATTTTAAACTTCCAAAGGCGACCAACCTTATGAGCAGGCATGTTACGGTTGCTAATCCATTGCAATACGGTTTCACGACTGACACCAAGATAATCTGTTATTATATCCATAGATGACCATTTCTCGAGGTTCAGGTCCTTGTCCATTTGATTTTGCCTCCGTTTTTTGATTAATCTCTCTATTGAATTTCTTCATATAGGGAGTATTTGATAAAGCCTTTACTTAATAGACGGCTTGAGCCCCATATTAATATTTTATTATACCACGTTTAATTATATATTTCAACGTTTACATATAAATAATCACTTAGATACTCATAAATACTTGTCGATTATAGTCTTTATCATGCAATCCATTATTAAATATTAGGAGGAGAAGATGACCTAAGAATCTTCTCCTTTTACTTCTAAAGCCGTATCTCAGCGAATATAATGTATTAGGAACTATTTCAATGAATGGTAAACTTTTAATTATTGACAGTTTATATGCGTTTTATTCATCAAATCGTTGACAAGCAGAGGAAAATTATGTATAATTACATTAATATAATTTCCTGATTTAGCCACGCATACATATTTTAATAAGATTTTTAGCAAGACCCATATACATACAAAATATAACAACTGTTTTAATGCGTATTCACGCATTGGCTGGTGTTCTATTTTGTATATATATGGGCTTTTTTGTTGTCTGATGAAAATCAAAAGGAG